>NZ_WHJF01000409.1:0-422 GCF_011682185.1 Massilia genomosp. 1 | reverse complement strand
TCATCGAGACTTGCCGCAAGCGGGCCGTTTCCTCCTGGGTCTACATCGCCACTGTGATCGCCGCCGCCAGAAAGGGCGTCGCCACACCCTCGCTGCCGCCGATTCCGTCCGGGACGTGAACGGTTACTCACATTTGACGAGCGGAAAATTTCAAGTCCGATAGGCTACAAGGTAAGTGCTGAATAAATCGCCTTTTGAAAAATCGACCCCCTCACAAATTGATTGCTTGCGCGCCGAAGCTCTCAAAATTTTTAATTAATCGGCGGTTCCAAAGTTCCCGTCTTCTGTGCGTCATTAGAGCCAATTGCAAAACGATTTTTCTGAACTGGCCGACATCAGGAGAGCACGATTTTTCATCGCTTTTTCGTGATATCGGAGGAAATCTGATCGGTTACGGCGGCGGAATCATGGCTAATCTCATT
>NZ_WHJF01000408.1:0-425 GCF_011682185.1 Massilia genomosp. 1 | reverse complement strand
CGCTACCCGGACCCGAAGCAGATCAAGCTTGACGAGGCCAACAGCCGCATCTTCCTGCCCAAACTTGGCTGGCTGCGTTACCGCAACAGTCGGGACGTTCTTGGCGAGCTGCGCAACGTCACAGTGAGCCAGTCGGGCGGCAAGTGGTTCGTGTCGATTCAGACGCAACGCGAGGTCAATGGCGAACGCCATTCAGGCACCGAGAAAATCCTGCCCGAACAGCCATTGCCAACGGCGACGAGCGCCATCGGCATCGATGTCGGCATCGCCCGCTTCGCCACGATGAGCGACGGCAGCTTCGTCGCACCACTCAACAGTTTTAAGAAGCACCAACAGAACCTTGCCCGCTACCAGCGGCGCATGAGCCGCAAGGTCAAGTTCAGCAGCAATTGGAAGAAGGCGAAAGCCCGCGTCCAGAAGATTCA
>NZ_WHJF01000407.1:0-428 GCF_011682185.1 Massilia genomosp. 1 | reverse complement strand
TGACGACCGTACACCTCAATCCCGAAAAAAGTGTCACGGAAGCCGTCACCAAAAAGGAGAAAAATCAAGCACTCAAAAAAGCAGCGTAAAAATCGTATTTAGGCGACAACTAGCTTGCAAATTTCCGTTGTAGACGAAATAGGTCGATGCGCCAGCCGCATCAGACTTGATAGCCCGCTGGCCGAGCCCGTTGTAGCGGTGTTGGACAGCCGCGCCACCGATGCCCGTGGCGCTGTTCAGACGCCCATTGTTGCCGTATGTATAGCGTATTGTTCCGTCACTGATGAGGCTACCTGTGGCATCGTACGTGTTGCGTTTGGCCGGTACCGGCCCGGAAGTCGACGTCAGCCGATTGCTGCCGGCATCAATGGTGTTGAGGTAGCTGTTCGGTCCGACAGTTAACTTTGTGCGGTTCCCGTTCGCGTCGT
>NZ_WHJF01000406.1:0-429 GCF_011682185.1 Massilia genomosp. 1 | reverse complement strand
CTGGTGCTGACGCGCAAAGACTTTTACAACCGCTGGGTCAAGGAAGACGTGCACAAGGCGCTGTTTGTGTCGTTCGAGCAGGAAGCCCAGGATTTGCTCAACAAATATCTCGATGAGGTCGAAGCCATGCTCGACAACCGCCAGATCAAGGACCCCATCACCAATGAAGAACGGCGGCCGGACGAGCGCTTCTTGCGCGCGGTGGAGGAAAAGATCCATATTTCGGAGTCCGGCAAGCAATCGTTCCGGCAGGAAGTGGTGCGCAAGGCCATGGGCGCCTACAAGCGTGGCACCAAGTTCAGCCTGGAAAGCCATCTGCAGCTGAACGACGCAGTCCAACAATACCTGTTCGAACAACGGCGCGACGTATTGCGGCTGGTCAGCTCGGCCAAGCGTCCCGACGACGACATCCGTACCAAAATTTCCGCC
>NZ_WHJF01000405.1:0-435 GCF_011682185.1 Massilia genomosp. 1 | reverse complement strand
CGGCTCTGCCAACCGAAGCCGGAATCAACATGCCCAAAATGGACATTGGCACCAACGAGCAGACCGAAGAATGCTCCCTAAACAATCTGTAAATACTGTCTCAAATAGTTTGACACGCTCCGAAGCTGCTACAGCGCCCGCTACCTGATGAGGAAAGCGAACTGATGCGCTGGTTAACCGATGAAAATATGGTTGTGCCCGAAGGAGTCGGATATTACATGACGAACCTCGCCGGCATCACTGCCGCGCGCGAGCTGGCACAGTTCGACACACTCAGCCGCAAACGTATCAGGGTGATTCGCTACCGTGTGTGAACGGGCTTTGAAAAGCGCGCAAATTTGGGCTTTGCACGCGGTTTTTGTTAAATTCCCCGCCGTGCCCGGGACGGGGTAGCTTGACTATTTCGCGATTTGTGCATCAAGCCCGCTGGGGAAC
>NZ_WHJF01000404.1:0-439 GCF_011682185.1 Massilia genomosp. 1 | reverse complement strand
GCTACGGGCAGCAGCCGCTGGCGTTCTATAACCACCACTACCGTTCGACCTGCTACCTGCCGTTGATGATCTTCGACGGCGCGTCGGGCGGCTTGATCGCTGCCGTTCTGCGGCCCGGCAAGCGGCCATTCGGTGACGAGAACGCGATGATCATGCGCCGCGTTCTGAAGCTCATTCGCCTCCATTTCCCCGATACCCACATCCTCGTCCGGGGCGACGGCCACTTTAGCGGACCCGAATTGATGGGCATGATCGACAGCATGCCGAACATCGACTTCATCTTCGGTTTCTCCTGCAACGTCAAGCTGCACGAGATGGCTGAACCGACAAAGCTTCGCGCCTGCGAGCTTTGGGTGGAGGCGCAAACCCGGGACGTGGTGCCTGGCGCGGTGCGGCTGTTCGATGAATTCACCTACAAGGCGCGCTCATGGCCGAGGGC
>NZ_WHJF01000403.1:0-440 GCF_011682185.1 Massilia genomosp. 1 | reverse complement strand
AAATCGAAGCGCCGGTTAAATCGATACTGAGCCTCGGCCAAATAGAGAAAACCATATTTATCGAAATTGAAAGCATGGTAGGTTCCGCCGGTGGCGGTTTTCAGGTTACTCAGAACGGTATTTATCCGGTGACTATTCAGCCTCTGGGGGGGCTGTAAAAATCTATTTAAAATCAATGGGTTGCGGCCATCTGAAAACAGCTGAAAAACGCGAAAACCCGGCTTTTTTCATAAAAACTGCGTAAATCGTGCCTTTTTCAAGCGTAAAAATCACGTAACTCATTGATTTGTAAGGGCTGAATAGTTACTTTATCCGAGCCTCTTGCAAAACTAGCGGAACGGATGAAAATTGCTTGGCAGCGCAAGCGAAAAGGTGGGAGTGGGCGCCCATTTCTGGCATGATTTAGTTTCTGAAGCTTAATCAAAACGCCCACACCATGA
>NZ_WHJF01000402.1:0-443 GCF_011682185.1 Massilia genomosp. 1 | reverse complement strand
CTGTTTACTTGGATACCCATCAGGTCCAAATTGGAATTGATTGACTCCAACATTCAGGTGTTTCAGCGCCAACGCATTTTCATGCACGTGCACTTGGTCATGCGTCGTTCCATCTAGCGCAATTGACGGATTGTCTTTGTTTCGGGTTTTTTTCTTTGCACAACCCATCTGGTGCAGTGCTTCATGTCGAACAAGCTCATGTACGTCCAGATTATCTCCGACGTTTGTCCCACCGTTAAGACTTCCGTAGGTGCCAATTTGGCCGCTAGTAGCCAAGCCCCACGGGTCGATCCACGCATTCGGATTCGGAGCATAAACATACAGGTTCACGCCTCCGTTCAGCCCAATTGGATCCTCTGAAATAAACCGGCCAGCGTATGGGTCGAAGTAGCGAAAGCGATTGTAATGAAGCCCTGTTTCCTAATCAAACTGCTGCCCTTGGA
>NZ_WHJF01000401.1:0-445 GCF_011682185.1 Massilia genomosp. 1 | reverse complement strand
CTGCTCTGGGGTAGAATTCATGTCGGGCAAGGTGTGTTCGTGCTGATAGGGTAGGTTTTTAGATAACTCCCATTCTATCAATCACTTACGGCATTCTTGCCCTTTTTTGTGCAAAATTCAGGTTAGAGCCTGTCTCGGTAGATCGGGGGAAGCTGATGGCGACATGCGCGTAGGCGATGCATGGCAAGCGAGGGCAAGGCGCGAGGAGGCCGCATGGCTAGCCATGCAACGACGAGGGTATTCCGAAGGAATACCGAGGCGGCACTCGCTTGCCAGGCGCGCCAGCAGCGACTCCGATCTACCGAGATAGGCTCTTAGCCTGAATGTTGCACAAACCACCGCCGCAGCTTCACTTTTCCGATGCAGAACCTTTTCAACTTGAATCGGAATGTCGCGGGCAATGGCACCCCTACCCAATTGAACGGGACAGTCAATGAAGCGGTTT
>NZ_WHJF01000400.1:0-446 GCF_011682185.1 Massilia genomosp. 1 | reverse complement strand
GAACACCGCGCCGCGGTATTTTTGAATGCGGATATTGCGTTGAGACACGCCAAGGACCACGCCATGATTGAGCAGGATCGAGCAGTCGACCATGAACTGCATGAACCCGAGCGATTGCTCGACCATTGCACCGGTCGCGTCGCCGCCAGCCTTGGCCGTGATAATGGCGGTCAAGCCATTCACCAGCAACCAGTCGTGTAGCCGGTAAATCTCGCGCCGCTTCGACATGGGATCGGGCAGCAGCGCCAGCACGATATCGAGCGCATCGACCACCACCCGTTTAGCCTTGAGTGCCTTGACCTGCACGTCGAGCACCGCCAGCATGCCGCTCAAATCGAAATTACCGGTTAGGACCAGATCGGGCGCGGGCTGGGCATCGACGAAGTAAAGCTCCTTGTTTTTCTGCAATTCATCGATTCCCCAGCCAAAGCCTTGCGCATTGGCTG
>NZ_WHJF01000003.1:0-149173 GCF_011682185.1 Massilia genomosp. 1 | reverse complement strand
CCGTCGTCCCCGCGCAGGCGGGGATCCATAGCACCTGTGATCAACGGTGCTATGGATCCCCGCCTTCGCGGGGACGACGGCTCTTAGTTTGTACCCGAGGTTAAGCTATCGATGTCGATTAGCGAAAACTCACCCACCGCGCAGGAATCTCGATATTTCCCGACCTTGCGGCAGCCGCATACGCGTGCATCTCCGCGACCACCGCTTCGAGTTGTTCCATGTTCGGGTTTTCCAAAAAACCCTTCACCCGTTCATTCAGTGACGCTTGCTGGTCATGCCATTCGTAGCGAGCAGACTTGCTCATACATCCTCCTTGAAAGGAGTGAACTGTGTCAGATAAAACGCAGCACTGCGGTGCGATGACGCACATTCTGCCGGGCACGCGGCCCGTTTACGGCGCCCGCAGCACGCTGCGGTAAAACAGGTCGAGCCGCTGTTCCAGCGCCGTCACCACATCTTCCCGCGCCTGCGCAACCGGCTGGAACAAGAAGCGTCCGAAGTACTCCCCCTGCACGCAATTGAGCAAAAACGTGGGAATCAATTCCAGCGCCAGGTCCTCGCGCAACTGCGCCCGCACGTCGGCACGCGCGAAATACCGCAGCAGCATCTCGCGCGTCTGGCGCGGCCCGGCTTCGTAGAACGAGGTCGATAATTCCGGGTTCGACGCTGCTTCGGCAATGACCATGCGCTGCATGCTCAAGGCCTCGGGCGCGCTGATCATGTCGAAGAACTGCAGGCTGAATTCGGAAATGACCTGCTTGAGCGGGCGCATATCGCTTTCCACCGCGCTGGCCGTGAAGAAGCGGCTGCGGTTGGCCAGCAGCACCGCCTGGAACAAGCCCGCCTTGCCGCCAAACTTGACGTAGATCGTACGCACCGCCACGTGGGCTTCACGGGCGATGGTTTCCAGGCTGACCTTGCTGTAGCCGTGCTTGAGCATCAGTTCGCCAGCGGTCTGGATCAGGTTGTTGTGGCGCGCTTCGAGCTCGCAGGCGCGCGGCCGGCCCGCCGACTTGGTAGCTGGGGCGGCCGGTACTGGTGGGGCAGAGGAGGCTGTCGTCATGCCAATACTCTAATTCAATCTAAAATGAAATGCAACCGTTTCATTTCTTGACTTGGTGAAATGCTTAGGGAATAATGCCCCTACCCCATTTCATTATCGGAGCAGTACCATGTCGCAAGCACAAGCCAAGGCCGAGCCAAAAGAACTCGCCGCCGTTCCAACCGTCGCCGCCCCCGTCGCGACGCCGCCCAACTGGCGCGTGCGCGGCGTATTGGCCCTGATCGCCGTGGTGGCGATCGGCACCGGTGGCCGCATGTGGTACCGCAGCTCGCATTTCGTCGAGACCGAGAATGCTTTCGTGTCCGGCCACGTGCATCCGGTATCGGCCCGCATTTCCGGCGTGGTGACCCGTGTGCTGGTGGAAGATAACCAGAACGTCAAGGCCGGCGACGTGATCGCCGAACTCGATCCGGCCGACCAGCGCGTCAAGGTCGAACAGATCCAGGCGCAGATCGCCAGCGCGCAGCAGCAGGTGCTGCAGGCCGACGCCCAGGTCGAACAGGTGCGCGCGCAGGCCGCCGCCGCCTCGGCCCAGGTGGTGCAATCGGAAGCGCTGCTGCTGCGCGCCAAGCAGGACGCCGAGCGTTTCGGCCAGTTGTATACCTCGCAGATGAAGGCCGTTTCGAAAGCCGAACTCGATGCCGCCAACGCCGGCCGCGCCGGCGCCGTGGCCGACGTGTCGGCACGCCGTGGCACCGTGGTCGCGGCCCAGGCCCAGATCACCGCCGCCGGCGCCGCGCGCGATGTCGTCAAGGCCCAGATCAAGGTCCTGCAAACCCAGTTGAAAGACGCCCAGCAGCAGTTGGCCTATAACCGCATCGTCGCTCCCGTGGATGGCCGCCTTGGCCGCCGCAGCGTGGAAGTGGGCGCGCGCGTCCAGCCGGGCCAGCAGCTTGCCGCCATCGTGCAGGAAGATGTCTGGATCACCGCCAATTTCAAGGAAACCCAGTTGGCCGACCTGCATCCCGGCCAGGCCGTGCATGTGGTGATCGACGCCATGCCGAAGCATCCGCTGGTCGGGCGCATCGACAGCTTCTCGCCGGCCTCGGGCAACCAGTTCGCCTTGCTGCCGGCCGATAACGCCACCGGTAACTTCACCAAGATCGTCCAGCGTGTGCCGGTCAAGATCGTCTTGCGCGCCGAAGACGTCAAGGCCCTGCAAGGGCGCCTGGTGCCGGGCATGTCGGCACTGGCCGAAATCGACATCAGCCAGGCCGCTCCCGCCACCAAGACCGCGGCCGCCCCGGTTGCCGCCCCCGCAGCCCACTAAGCACATTTCATGAGCAGCCCGACCAACACCATGACCGCCGGCAGAATGGCGGCAGCGCCGCCGATCGCCGAGAAGGTCGACCTGCGCACCTGGATCGCCGTCGCCGCCGGCATGCTGGGCGCTTTCATGGCGATCCTGGATATCCAGATCACCAACTCCTCGCTCAAAGACATTTTGGGCACCCTGTCGGCCACGCAGGAAGAAGGCTCGTGGATTTCCACCGCCTACCTGTGCGCCGAAATCGTGGTCATCCCGATGACGGCGCTGCTGGCGCGCGTGTTCGGCATGCGCATGTACATGATGGGCACCACCGCGCTGTTCCTGGTGTTTTCGACCATGTGCGGCTCGGCCTGGAACCTGGAAAGCATGATCGTGTTCCGCGCGCTGCAGGGGTTCACCGGCGGCGCCTTGATTCCCATGGCGATGACCCTGGTGATGGCCAAGCTGCCGGCCTCGCGCCGTTCGGTCGGCATGGCCATTTTCGGCTTGACCGCGACCCTGGCCCCGGCCATGGGTCCGACCCTGGGCGGCTACCTGTCCGAAATCTACGGCTGGCCGTCGATCTTCTACATTAACTGGGTGCCGGGCCTGTTGCTGATCGGCGGCATCTGGTGGGGCCTGGACCGTGGCCCGAGCAATGTGCGCCTGCTGCTCAAGGCCGACTGGCTCGGCATCTTCCTGATGGCCATGGGCCTCGGCTGCCTGACCATCTTCCTGGAAGAAGGCAATTCGAAGGAGTGGTTCGAATCGAACTTCATCATCGCCTTTGCCAGCCTGTCGCTCATTGGCCTGGTGGGCTGGGTCGTTACCAGCCTGACCCGCCCCGATCCTTTCGTGAACCTGCGCCTGTACGGGCAGCGCAACTTCATCGTCGCCACGATTTTGTCGGCGGTGATCGGCATGGGCCTGTACGGATCGTCCTTCCTGCTGCCGCTGTACCTGGGCCAGATCGCCGGCTACACGCCGATGCAGATCGGTGAAGTCATCATGTGGGCCGGCCTGCCGCAATTGTTCATCATGCCGTTCGCCGCCGCGCTCTCGTCCAAGGTCGACAACCGCATCCTGTGCTCGATCGGCCTGACCCTGTTCGGAATTTCGTGCCTGATGAATTCGCACATGGATGCGAGCACCGGGTACGACCAGCTGTTCTGGTCTCAGGTCGTGCGCGCCCTGGGCCAGCCTTTCATCATGCTGACCTTGTCGAGCTTCGCGATGCATAAAATCGCGCCGGCCGACACCTCGTCCGCATCGAGCCTGTTCAACATGACGCGTAACCTGGGCGGCTCGATCGGCATCGCCATGCTGGCCACCAGCCTGACCAACCGCGAGCACTTTCACTCGGCGATCATCGGCCAGTCGGTCACCGCCATGTCGGCCCCGGTCCAGGAACGCCTGGACCAGCTGACCGCCGCCTTTGTGTCCAACGGCATCGACCCGGCCACCGCCGCCAACCAGGCGCTGGCCGTGATCGGCGGCGTGGTGCGGCGCGAAGCCTATGTCATGGCCTACAACGATGGCTTTGTCATCATGGCCATATTCCTGTTCGCTTGCGTCGGCGCGCTGCTGTTCGCCGACAACGTCAAAGCCCCGTCCGGTCCCGGCGCGGGCGCTCATTAAAAGTAGGGAGAATCATCTTGAAGCCACTGATCCTGTGCGCGCTGCTGGCGCTGTCCGGCTGCGCCACCATCGGCGCCGATTTCGTCGAACCTGTCGCCCTCGCCAACCCCGCCTGGCGCCACGCCGGCGCCGACAAGCAGGCTGGCGCGCGCCTGCCGGCAAGCTGGTGGAGCGTGTTCGGCGACGCCACCCTGAACGACCTTGAGCAGCGCGCCGTGCGCGACAACCTTGGGGTCAAGGCGAGCGCGCAACGCCTGTTGCAGGCGCAGGCCCAGATGGGCAACCTGCGCGCGGCGCTCTCGCCGAGCGTGAACGTCAGCACCTCGGTTGCCAATTCCCGCAGTTCGGCCGAGACCTCGCAGGGCCTGGCCCTGGGGCACCGTTCGATCGAAGGGAATAACTATTTTGTCGGCGGCTCGCTCTCGTATGAGCTGGACCTGTGGGGCAGGGTCAAGCGCGTGGTCGAGGCGGCCGACGCCCAGGCGCTGGCGGCGCAGGACGACCGTGACGGCGTGATCTTGCTGCTGTCGGCGCAGGTGGCCAGCACCTACTGGCAGCTGCGCGGCATGGATGCCGAACTGGCGATCCTGAAAAACGCGCTGGCCACCCGCAGCGAATCGCAGCAACTGGTCGAAGCGCGCTTTGGCGCCGGCCTGACCAACGAACTCGATGTCTCGCGCGCCCGCATCGAGCGTGGCAACGCCGAGGCGGACTTGCACGAAGTGCAGCGCCAGCGCAACCTGCTCGAACACAGCCTGGCCACCCTGGTTGGCGTGTCGCCGTCGTCGCCGCTGATCGCCGCCATGGACAAGACGGAGCTGCCGGCGCCACCAGGCATTCCGGTCGGCCTGCCGGCCACCCTGCTGGCGCAGCGCCCCGACCTGGCCTCGAGCGTGGCCGGCCTGCGCGCGGCAAATGCGCAGGTGGCGGTATCGGAAGGCGCGTTTTATCCGTCGCTGACCCTGACCGGCAATTTTGGATTCGCTTCCGAGAGCCTGCGCAACCTGGCCGACAGCGGTGCGCGCCAGTTCTCGGTCGGGCCGCTGGCCTTGTCGCTGCCGATTTTCGATGGCGGCCGCAACAAAGCCAACCTGGCCATGTCGCAGGCGCGTTACGCCGAAGCGCGCGCCAATCACGAAAGCAAGCTGTTGACGGCCCTGCGCGAAGTGGAAGATGCCTTGTCGGACGTGCAGCAGCGCCAGCGCCAGGGCGAAGTGCAGGCCCAGTCGCAGCAGGCCGCGGCGCGCGCCTACCTGGTGGCGCAGGCACGCTACGAGCGTGGCCTGTCGACCTATCTGGACGTGACCGACGCCCAGCGCAGTTCCCTGACGGCCGACCGCGCCGCCGCCCAGATCCGCACCCAGCGCCTGCTGGCCAGCGTGGCCGTGGCGCGTTCGCTCGGTGGCGGCTGGACCCAGCCAGCGGCCGAGGCGACCATCGCCCAGGCGGCGCGCTAAGCGCTTCCCGCTGTCGTGCGCAATGCGTACTACAGCGGGCCGAAGTGCTCCAGCAGAAAATCGATAAACGTTGTCAGTTTCGGCGTGGCCTGGCGGTCGCGCGGATACAGCACGTGCATGGCGCGCGGCGGTGGAATGTGCGCTTCCATCAGCGACACCAGCCGCCCCGCCGCCACTTCGTCGGCCAGCATGACCTGCGCCTGCATCACGATGCCGAAGCCGGCCAGCGCCGCCTGTTTCAGCGCCTGGCCATTGTTCGAGCGAAAGCGGCTGACCCGCGCCGGCACGCTGCCGTCGTCGTCGCCCAGGCGCCAGCGCACCAGTTTTTTCCAATGCATGAAGTCCAGGCATTCGTGCCGCGCCAGGTCGGCCGGCACGCGCGGCGTGCCATGCCGCGCAAGGTACGCCGGCGACGCGCAGATCAGCATGCGGTAGGGACGCAGGCGGCGCGCGATCATGCCCGAGTCGTCGAGTTCACTGATGCGGATGGCCGCGTCGTAGCCGTCGTCGACGACGTCGACCAGGCGGTCGTTCAGTTCCAGGTCGAGGCTCACTTCGGGATAGCGGGCGAGGTAGGCGGGCAGCAGCGGCGAGAGCGACTCGCTGCCGAACGTCACCGGGGCGCTGATGCGCAAGCGTCCGCGCGGCGCCAGGCGCATCGCTTCCGCGCCCGATTCGGCGGCCCTTACCTGTTCCAGGATGCTGCGGCACTGCTCCACGAACTGTTCGCCGATTTCGGTCAGGCTTTGGCGCCGCGTGGTGCGCGCCAGCAGACGCGCGCCCAGGAGCTCTTCCAGAAAGCGCACGTGCTTGCCGACCATGACCGCCGACATGTCGAAACGGGTGGCGGCCGCCGTGAAGCTGCCCTCGTCCACCACCGCCGTGAAAATCTCCATGCTGCGCAGCTTGTCCATCGATTCCGAAGTCTTAGTATGTAATATCCGCCATGTTAGCCCATTTATCTTCATTACTAACGGCGAGATACTGTCACTCCGCATTCTTCCTTTTGGAGTCACTATGAAAATCATCGTTATCGGTGCCAGCGGCACCATCGGCAAGGCAGTTTCTTCCCATCTGGCCGTGCGTCACGAGATCGTGAGCGTCGGCGCCAACAGCGGCGACGTGCGCGCCGATATCCGTGATATCGCCCAGGTGCGCGCCCTGTTCGGGCAAGTCGGCAAGGTCGATGCCGTGGTGGTGGCGGCGGGCGCGGTGCATTTCGGGCCGCTGGCCGAACTGGGGCCAGAGCAGTTCCAGGTCGGTATCGCCAGCAAGTTGATGGGGCAGGTGAATGTGGCGCAGGTGGCGGCCGGGTACTTGAACGATGGCGGATCGATCACCCTGATCAGCGGCATCGTGGGCGAGCAGCCGATCCGCTTTGGCGCGTCGGCCAGCATGATCAACAGCGCGGTGGAAGGGTTTGTGCGCGGCGCGGCGATCGAACTGCCGCGCGGACTGCGCATCAATGCCATCAGCCCGACGGTGCTGGAAGAATCGCTCGATACGTATGGGCCGTATTTTTATGGATTCGAGGCGGCGCCGGCCAGCCGCGTGGCGCTGGCGTACAGCCGCAGCGTGGAAGGTGCGCAGACGGGGCAGGTGTACCGGGTGTGGTAGGCCGGCATGCTTGTTGCCAGTGAGGACCCGGCGGATAATGAGGCATTCCGCCATCCGCCCGAGACCCCGATGTTCCCCAGTTATTATGCGTGCAGCAGCTGCAACGAAAAGTTTGAGTTTGCCTTTCGCGAGGCGTGGTATTACGTGGGGACGGAACCGGCGGGAAACCAGGTGGCCTATGACGATCTGTTGTCGGTCAATATACGCCCGGCGTGGTGCAAGGATTGCGATTGCCTTTGCTTGGTGGAGGATATTGCTCCTGTGCGGGTTTTTGAAGACGCCTACGGCGCCGCGCGGGGTGGCCGGAAAGTGGATTATCCGGGCGATACCGAATACATGGATGCGGCAGGCGCGCTCAAGGAAATCGAAGACCAGTTGCGCTGGCGCATGGGACGGCGCCAAGCGCCCCGGGCGCTTTGTTGTGGAGGGGCGCGATATCAGTTGATGAATGTCGCGCAGCCTCTCCTCAAACATGCGCAGTGCGATTTTGGCGTGGTCGAACCGAAGTCCTGTTTGGTGGGAGCGTATTGCGGACCTGGTCCCGGAGAGCGCAGCCCGGCCAACCTGCGTGTCTATGACGCCGAAGGTGACTTGATTGGCCTGCTTACCTGGAACAAGCGCGAACAGCGCATGTGGGCTATCGAAGCGCTGCAATATCCGCTCCCTGTCGCTGACGACTAATTCTCATGGGGATGGGCTTGCTCCGCTCTCGCTCGGACAGCGCCACGGCGAGCGGTGATCCGGTCAGATTCGGCAGGCGTCAATGAGGGCCTTCGAATTGCAGGGAGGGGCGCTGCAGTGCTTGTCCCCATCGTCAGCATTGCGGACGCGCCGAAGGGGGAACAGCTGGAGAGAAAATGCTTGCTCTCCAGCTCTGGATTACCTGCGATAAACGCGAACGTAGTCAACCTGCATCTGGTTCGGGAAGGCGGTCGATCCATCCGGGCTGCCAGGCCAGTTGCCGCCGACCGCCAGGTTAAACAGGAGGAAGAACGGCGCATGGAACTCCGACGTGCCGTTGATGCCGCCGGCGATATTGACTTCGTGGAATTTGTTCCCGTCCACATACCAGCGGATCATCGAGGTATCCCACTCCACGGCATACACGTGGTACTGCGAGAAGTCCAGGTTGCCCGATGGGCCGCCGTAATTGGCATACGCGTTGTTCTGATCCGACCAGTGGATGGTGCCGTGGGTGACCGCTTCGGAATTGATGTGCTCCATGATGTCGATTTCACCACTTGCCGGCCAGCGCGCACTGTTGATGGAGTTACCCAGCATCCAGAAGGCCGGCCAGGTACCCTTGCCGGTCGGGATTTTCATGCGCGCTTCGATCCGGCCATACTGCCAGCTGGCCTTGTCCTGCGTGGTAATGCGGCCCGAGGTGTACTGCTTGCCCATGTAGGCTTCCTTGCGCGCCTGGATCACCAGTTCGCCGCCGGTGACACGGATGTTCTCCGGACGCGCGGTGTAGTACTGCAACTCGTTGTTGCCGCCACCATCCCCGTTGACTTCGATGTTCCACTTCGAGGTGTCCAGTGAGGTGCCGTTGAACTCGTCCGCCCAGGCCAGCGTCCAGCCGTCAGGTGGTGGCGTGGTGCCGCAGCTCGCGCCGGCGATGCTGATCCAGTTCAGGTTAAAGCCCGCGCTGCTGATGAAGGTGCCGAGGTTGTACGTGCCGGCATTGACCTTGATGGTGCGCTGCACGGTGGTCCAGTTCTGCCAGCCGCCCGTTGCGGGAACCGAGGTGCTGCCCAGCGGGATCGTGCCTCCGTTGAGGTCGGTCGAAATCACGCCGCCGGCGGCAGGGGCCGCAACGCGGTACGCAATGGTATAGGCGCCGCTGGTCGGGAACGTGATGTTGTTGTGGGCCAGCCATTCGCCGTTGGCGGTCCAGCCGACGTTGTAACCGCCGCCTGCGTCGGACGTGGTTTCGATATCGACGCTGTCGGTGCGGTGCTGGTTGCCGGAATTACCGGCTGTGGTGTCGAAGGCGTCCGAATAGTCTTCGGCCTGGAGAGTGCAGAGGGCGGCCATCTTGGAACTGGAACCGGCTTGTGTCGCTGTCTGCACCGGGGCAACGGGGGCTTGTCCGCCGTCGACCCGCTCGCGCGCCGCGTTATCGCCACAACCGGCGATGGCGCCGGCGCTCAATGCTGATGCCAGCAAGACGTTGATCGTCTTTGTTTTCATGTTGAAAGTCTCCGAATTGATAGTTGGTTTACGTGCGGGCTGCAAGCACTTCCAGCCGATGCTAGCGGCAATGACGACCTTGATGGAAACGCTTCCATCTGAATTGAGTATCTTGCACATTTGAGGTATTGTCAAAACCTGCACAAAGCTAATGTCACTTTCGGAGCGGTTCTGTCGTGTTTACGCCAAGGTTTCGCCGTCTCGGGCAGCGGTACACACCCAAATCGCACGTCACAGCAAGCGCGAGGCTGACAAGCAGGAGATGACCGTCACGTCGCCGGCGCCGCCATCCCCGGCATGGCATGACCACGCACGGCGCGCATCAGGTACAAGCCATACAGGCACATGGGCAGCACGGCGAACAGCGCGGCATACGGCAGCACCGAGTCCTCGCCGCCCGAGGTGGCCGACAGCATCGACGACATCAGCGAGAAGTCCCACAGCCCATGCACCAATACCATCGGCCAGATCGAGCGGGTGCGCAGGCGGATGGCGCTGTAGGCCAGGCCCTGCAAAAAGGCGGACACCGACTGCACCAGCGCGGCGCCGGCGTCGCCGCTGGCGAAGCCGTTGGCCGCATGCACCGCGCCGAACACGACGGAGGACAGGAACACGGCCGGCCAGATCGCGAAGCGGTCCAGGAAGCCCTGCAACAGGACGGCGCGGAACATCAGTTCCTCCGACAGCGCCACCAGCGCCGTATTGCAGGCGACCAGCAGCAGCACGCCGCGCGCCGGCCAGCCGTCGGCCCAGGCCACCAGCAGCATCAGGAGGGCATACAGCAAAGGCAAGCACACCAGCCGCGCCGATCGCATTGGCGCAGGCGCAAACAGGCCTGCGGCGCGGCGGTCGCGCGAAGCCAGGGCGACGATGGCGGCAAAACCGGCCGCCAGCAGCCAGCCCACGCCGATGCCGCCGCCGGCCGCATCGGCCAGCGAGTGCTGGCCCCTCCCGGACTGGAGCCACTGTCCGCCCAGCGTCAGTAGCAGCCACACGGCCAATGCCGCCAACGCCAGCGGCGCGCTCAGGTGCAATCGGTGCAATCGTTTCATTCGTTTTTCCGCCGGCCAGTGAGATCCGAAAAAGTCGCCATGTATCGCTGGCGTACATTATCCCAGATGGCCTGGCCGGCCGAGATAGGCGCTTAATACAGATCGTTGCGCACCGCCTGCTCGTAGTGCGCATTCGCCTGGGCCACATCGGCCTCGCCGATCATCGCCATCGACGCCAGCATCTGGCCCACCGTCGGCAGGCCGGCGTGCTCCAGGCGCGACGCTTCCCGCCACAGGCGCGCGCGGTTGATCGCTTTACCGCAATGCATCAGCACCTCGTCGATCGCCAGCACGATGGCCGTTTTCGGCGCCTTGCCGCCCTCGGCCAGCCGCGCCAGCAGCGCCGCATCGGTGCTCACGCGCGCGCGTCCGTTGATGCGCATGAATACTTCCAGCCCCGGGAACAGGAACAGCATCGCGGCGCGCTCGTCCTCGGCCAGGTTGCGCATCGACTCGATGCGGTTGTTGCCCGGCCAGTCGGCAAAGGCGACCGTGTGCGCATCGAGCACCTGCACGAAGCCGGGTGGCCCGCCGCGCGGCGACACGTCGAGTCCTTGCGCGCGCCCGCTCGCAAACGAGAAGAAGGTCGCCGCTTTCAGATAGTCTTCGTGCATCGGCACCAGGCGCTCGAGCACCGCCTTCTGGATGCGCTCCGCCGGCGCCGCATACAGCGCGTCCAGGTCCGGCTGCGGGGCCGCCGCCGGTTCGCGCAGCAGGGCGCGCAGCGGCGCGTGCCTGACCTCGAGAACCTCGAACAGGCCGAGCGCGCGCAGCGCCGGCAGGTCCGCTTCGATATCGGCCAGCACGGCGGCGCGCGCATCGAGCGCGAGCGCCGGATCGGCAAAGGCGCGCGCATTGGCGAGAAAGGCCGCCACCGTGCCCTTGCGGATCGCCAGGCCGGCAAAGCTGGCTTCATTTGTATCGTCGGGAAGGATATCGTGTGCTCGCATGCTTGTCTCCAGAAGGATAAAAATGCAGGATAAGCAAAGCGGCCTGTCCGCTGTACACTATATCGGCCAACCTTTTGCTCGAATCCGCCATGTCCGACCTGACCCTCGATCCCGCCCTTATCAATACCTCGGAAGGACCCGTCGTGATCGTGGCCGCCGGCAGCGAGGAGCGCGAGCGCAGTTCCGCCGGTCACCGGCACGCGCGCGGCCAGTTGATGGGATCCATGCGCGGACTGTTGTCGGTCGGCGTGGAAGACGGCCAGTGGATCGTGCCGGCGATTCATGCGGTCTGGCTGCCGCCGCACCACTTTCATTCGGTACGCTCGCACGGGCCATTTTCGGGCTGGAGCGTGTATGTGGCGGAACCGGCATGCGCCGACCTGCCGCGGCGCCCTTGCACGCTGCGTACCTCAAGCCTGTTGCGCGAAGCGGTGCTGCGCGCCGCCACGTGGGCGCTCGATCCGCTCGACGCGCAGCGCGAGCGCGTGGCGCAGCTGATCCTCGACGAGATCCGGCAGGCGCCGCCGGCGCCGTTCGGACTGGCGCTGCCGCGCGACCCCCGTTTGCAGCGCGTGGCGCGTGCCTTGATCGACGATCCGGCCGACCAGCGCGACCTCGAACGCTGGGCCGAAGCGGCGGCCATGAGTACGCGCACGCTCACGCGCCGCTTCAGCGCCGAAACCGGGTTCGGCTTCGTCGCCTGGCGCCAGCGCGCGCGCTTGATGCGGGCGCTCGAAATGCTCGCCGCCGGCAAGCCGGTGACCACGGTGGCCATGGACCTGGGCTATGCCAGCGCGAGCGCCTTCATCAAGCTGTTCGCGCGCGAATTCGGCGCCACGCCGGCGGCTTACCGGCGCGCGCTGCCGGCGAGTTAAGGCCGTTCAGCGCTGGCTGCGGCGCCAGGCCTGCGGCCCCATCCCGACCAGCATCTGGAAGGCGCGCGAAAAATGCGACTGGTCGCAAAAGCCGTGCGCGTGCGCGATGTGCGTGAGCGGCTCGTCGCCGGCCAGCATGGCCTCGCAGGCGGCCGCCACGCGCCGGCACAGCACGTACACGCGGGCCGGCACGCCGACCGCATTCTTGAAGGCGCGCGAGAAATGGCTTACGCTCAGTCCCACGGTGGCGGCAAGATGGGTGGTGCGCAGGGTCGCGCACAGGTTGGCGTCGATATGCGCGGTCAGCTGGCGCACCTGCCAGGCGGCGAGGGCGCCTTTGCCTTCATCGGCAGCGGGTAAGGGCAGCGCCGCCGCGTGGTAACCGGGGCGCACCGGCGGCGCCTTTGAGAGGGGGGAAATCAGGGTCGCTTGCATGCTTCGCTCCAGGGTGGCCGACGATCTTGCGTCAGCGACGAATGATGCGTGAAGCGAGCATGGGCGAACAGGGCCGCCCGGGTGAGTGCGCACCCCCCCAAAAGTGTGGGTAGCTAGAAGTTAATGTATTTCGCCCAGGCCCACCCGATCCATCCGAGCACGCCGCCGATGGCAGCGCCGCCGGCGAGCCACGCGTGGCCGATCGTGGCCGGCGGCCACGCCTGCCAGACCAGAACGGCGGCGGCGGCGAATGCGCCGCACAACAAGGTGCGAACAAGCGGATAGTCGCCGGCAGCCATGGGCGATCTGCCGTCAAGCGCCGCGATCGATCCATAACAGGCGCCAAGCACGGCAAACAGGCATCCCGATTTCAGGACCGTATTCCAGCCCGGCCAGGAGAACGAAACAAGGCCCGGCAGCGCCATGGCGATCACAAAAGCGCCGGCAAACAAGACGATGGACAAAAAAACCGAACCCCATCGCGATCTGGTGAAGCGCCTGAAATTCATCGGGACCCCCTGTCAGCAAGTTGCGCTGTCCGCGCGGATTGGTTATCAGCCTGTTAATGATGCCTGTTTCATCAACAGCTGGCTTATCCTACCCTGTTTTGAGCGCCATTGGCACGAAACGCCAGCCGCCTTACAAACCGATAAACCCCCGTTCGATCGCAATCGTCACCGCGTGCGTGCGGTTGTTCGCCCCCAGCTTGTCCATGATATTGCGCAGGTGCCCCTTGACGGTATCTTCCGACAGCGCCAGCTCGCCCGCCACCTGCTTGTTGCTGTGGCCCCGCGCGATCAGCTGCAGCACCTGCACCTCGCGCGGGGTCAGGCGTTCCTGGCCCAGGTGGTTGGCCAGTTCGGCCGCGATCTCCGGCGGAAAATAGCGCTTGCCCGCCGCCAGCGCGCGGATCGCCTCGGTCAGCTCCTTGCGCAGGGCGCTTTTGAGCAGGTAAGCCTGCGCGCCCGAGCGGATGGCCTGCAAGGCGCGCGCGTCGCCCCGGTAGGTGGTCAGCACCGCGATGCGCGCCTGCCCGAATTCGGCGCGGATCGCCTGGATCGCTTCGATCCCGTTCATGTCCGGCATCTGGATGTCGATCAGCGCCACATCCGGCTGCAGCGCGCGGTACTGCGCCACCGCCTCGCGCCCGTCGCCCGCTTCGCCGGCCAGGCACATGTCCGGCTGGCTGGCGATGACGGCGGCGATCCCTTCGCGCATCATCGGATGGTCGTCGCACACCAGCACCCGGATGGGTGGCGTTTCAGGATTCATTGTTCTCCCCTTTTATCGTTTTTTGTACGCAGCCATGCGAACAGGCGCCGTTGCGGGCGCCGGTAGGCCAGCTGCGCCTTGATGCCAAGCCGGATCTCGCTGCCGCGCGCCGGGTCGCTGTCGATGATCAGTTGCGCGCCGATGCGCGCGACCCGCTCGTGCATGCCGCGCAAGCCCCAGTGGTCGGGCCGTCCCTGCGGCGTCCTGTAGCTCGCGTCGATGCCCAGCCCGTCGTCGTCGACCGTCATCAGGAACAGGCGCGCGCCGTAGTCGATATCGACCTTCACATGCAGCGCATGGGCGTGGCGGAAGGCGTTGACGATGGCTTCGTGCCCGACCTGGTACACCTCATCGCGCACCAGCGGGCGCAATGGCGCCGGCGTGCCGCGCACGCTCAGCGAAAAGCGCGCGCCGCCTTTTTGTTCGAGTTCCGAGCCCAGCTTGTGCAAGGCGTCGTGCAGTTCGCTCAGGTCGATGGCGCCGATGCGCAGGTCGCGCACCCGGTCGCGCCCCTCGATCAGCACCTGGTCGGCGCGGTCGAGCGCATCTTCCAGGCTGTGGCGCGCCGGACTGCCGGCCGGGATGGTGTAGACAATCGCCTGGAAGCGCAGGATCAAGCCATGCACGCCCTGCAGCAAGGTGTCGTGCAGGTCGCGTGCGATGCGTTCGCGTTCGCTGTGGCGCTCCTCGATGCGTTCGCGCAGGCGCTCGGCGGCGCGCCGCATATTGATCCGGTACAGCATCCACAAGGCGCCGAAGCCGAGCGCCCCGGCCAGCAGCAGGAACAGCGGCTGGCGGTACAGCGCCGGCGGAATGGCGAAGTCGAACACGGCTTCGCGCGTGCTGGGCAGGCCGTCCTGGTTGTGCGCGACCACGCGCAAGCGGTACTTGCCGGCGCCCAGGCCGATGTAGACGGCCTGGCGCTGGCGTCCCGCATCCTGCCAGCCCATGTCGTAGCCATCGAGCCGGTAGCGGAAATTGAGGCGTTCGGGCGCGGACAGGCTCAGGGCCGTATAGTCGATCACGATGCGCTGCGCGCCGGGAGCCAGCGTGGCGGCTGCGCCGGAGGCCGCGCTGGATCCCGCGCGCACGCCGTCCACCTGCACCGATTCGATCAGCACGGTCGGCCTGGCCTGTTCCGGATGGGGGCGCTCAGGATCGATCCAGGCCACGCCGTTACTGGTCGAGAACCACAAGCGCCCGTCGCGGCTGCGCACCGCCGTCGGCAGCGGCAGCACCTGGTACGGGTCGTTCGCCAGCCCGCCCATCAGGTCGTACGAGCGGTAGCCGATGCGGTAGCTCGCATCGGCATATGCGCGCGCCAGTTCGGCGGCGGTCAGCTGGAAGATGCCCGAGCGCGAATGCACCCACAGGTCGTCACCCCGGCCATCCTTGACCGGCACCACGATGATGGCGTAGATGTTGGCGAACAGGCCGTTGTCGGGCAGGCGCAGCGCGTGGTAGCGCTGGCCGTCGATGTAGCCGATGCCGCGCTGGCCGCCGACCCAGGTACGCTGGCCGTGATGGGTGATGGCGGTGACGTGGCCGAGGTCCATGCCGTCCGCCTCGCCCCAGCGCTTTTCGCCGCCGTGTTTTTCGTCGCCGCCGTCGCGCGTGACCAGCAGATTGTCGCGGTAGCCGAACCACAATCGCCCGCTGGCGTCGGCCGAAGCGGAAACCGGCATGCGCTGGTTGGCCGAGGGCGATGGCGGCGGCGTGGCGATCCACACGCCGTCGTGCAGGCGGAACAGGCCAAGCCGATTGAACGAGACCCACAGGTCGCCGCCGGCGTCGCGCGCCATCGCGCGCACCGACGATTCGGCCAGCGCGGCCGGCGGCAGGTCGGCGAATTTTTCCAGGCGCGCGCCGCGCGAGCGCCAGATGCCGGACGGGCCGCCCATCCAGATGGCGCCGTCAAGGTCGCGCATGGCGCACGACACCGGCGCCGGCATGTCCAGCACGTCAATGGCGCCATCCATCAGGCGCATGGCGGGCCGGTTGCTGGGACCGCCCCACAGGCTGCCGTCGTTGGCGGCGACAAGGGCAAAGTTGAGCGAGCCGGCCGGAAAACCGGCGGGCGTCAGCGCGCGCTGGCGAAAGCGGTCCAGCCCCCCGTTGCTGCCGACCCAAAGGTTGCCGTCTCCATCTTCGAGCATCTTCCAGATGAAGTCCGAACTCAAGCCATCGCGCGCCGAAAACGTGGTGCGCGTGTTGATGGCGCCAATGCCGCGTGGATTGTCGACGTACTGCACGCCGTTGCCGGTGGTGCTGATCCACAGGCCGCCGCCGCGGTCGAACAGCAGGCCGATGGCCGGCGTGTCGATGGCGAGGGTGCCGGTCGTCAGGTGGCCATCGAACAGCAGCACGCGATGGATCTTGCCGCTGTAGCGCTCCGTGAGCCAGATGGCGCCGTCGCGCGCCTGCGCGATCTGGCCGACCCAGTCGACCGCCAGGCCGCTGTCGACGAAACGGCGTTCGCCCTTGGGCAGGTACAGGAGGCGGTTTTCGTTGGCGGCCCACAGCGTGCCGCCGCCGTCGACGAACACCGCGCGCGCCTTTTTGCCGGGGAAGCCCCAGTCGGAGCCGATCCGTTCCCAGTGGGCGCCGTTGTAACGCGCCAGGCCATCGTCGGCGGCGACCCAGATCGCCCTGGCGCTGTCGCGCGCGAGGCTGTAGATAGCGCCTTCGGGCAGGTTGGGACCGGGCAGGTGTTCGCGCATGCCGCCCGGGCCGATCACGCGCACGCCGCCGAAGCGCAGGCCGACCCACAATTCGTCGTCCACGGCCAGCAGCGAGGCGACGATATTGAGCGTGTTCAGGCCGGGCGCTTCGTAGCGCACGAAACGCACGCCGTCGAAGCGGAACAGCGATTCATTGGTGCCGAGCCACAGGTAGCCGTCACGCGTCTGGGCCATGGCGCCGACCTGGCTCGGGCCGCCGTCGGCCGCGACCCAGCGCCGGTGCTCCAGCTGCTCGAACGAGCGCACCTGCGCCTGTGCCGCGCCGCCGAACGCGAGCACCAGCACAAGGGCGGCCTTGCGCCGCCACGGTGTGCTGGACATGCTGTGCGGTGTCATACGATGTGGGTCCTGTTCGCCTGGCGGGCAGCGGCCGGCAAAGTCGCTGTTCATGGCGCGCGATGATACCACCGGCGCCATGTGGCTAAGAGTGCGCGCGCGGGCGCAGCCAGAGCAGGGCGACGACGACATGCACGGCGGAGCCGGCCGGCGCGTACCACAGCGCGAGCGGGATCGCGAGCGCATACAGCAGCATCGACGCCAGGTTCTTGCGCTCCATCCAGCTCGGGCGCGTGGGTCCGGCATGCAGTGCGCCTCTCCTGCGCAGTACTTCGTCGAGCACCACGAAGCCGATGGAGCACATCAGCAGCACCGCGCCGTACATCGCCACCGGAACCGGCTCGAACGGATGCTCGCCGGCCCACGCGGTGACGAACGGGATCAGCGAAATCCAGAACAGCAGGTGCAGGTTGGCCCACATGGCCACGCCGTCGACCTTCTGCACCTTGTCGAACAGGTAGTGGTGGTTGATCCAGTAGATGCCCACATAGATAAAACTGAGCAGGTAGCGCAGCATCACCGGCAGCACCGGCGCCAGGTCGTGCGGCGCCGGGCCGTGCGGGGTTTTCAGTTCCAGCACCATGATGGTGATGATGATGGCGATGACGCCATCGCTGAACGCTTCCAGGCGCACCTTGTTCATGCGGCCCCCTTGCCTGGCTCGGGCAGCGCCATTTCGGCGCACAGGATGCCGATCGGGACGATCAGGGCGATGAAGCCGAAGGCCATGAACGCAAAGGCGGCGCCGATGGCGCCGATGCCGAAGGCGAGCAAGGGCCAGAAGAATTTGCCGCAGCGCGCGCTGGTGGCGGCGTCGCCGGCGCCGCGCAGCACGTCGATGCTGTCGATGACGACCTGGGTCACGTTCCCGGTCATCATCGACGTGGGCGCCAGTTGCGCCAGCAGCAGGCGGCTGCTGGCGCTGTGGACGCCCATGGCGGCGGTGCCCAAGAGGCCGGCTGCCATGGCCAGCGTGGAAGGCGCGTCGCCGATGGGCGAGGCGGCCATCCCGGCCAGCATGAAGCCGGCCAGCAGGACCACTTGCAGCAGAAGGGCCAGTTTCAACGCCGGCCACTGGCGCTTGTCGCAGGCCAGGATCAGCAGGCGCGCCATGGCGATCCCCGCGATGAAAGCGGGGAAGGCCAGGAACTTGAGCAGGATCGAGGCCTTGGAGGCGTCGGCCAGCGCAACCCCGATCAACACGAAGTTACCGGTGACATGGGCGGTGAACAATCCGAACAGGGCGACGAAGCCCAGGGTGTCCACGTAGCCCGCCAGGAAGCCCATGTCGATGCTGCGAAGGCGGTTGCGCTGGTCGGGGGTCACGATCTGGCGAAGGCGAGAATGTCGGCGTTGACCTGCTCCTTGTGGGTGTCGGTCAGGCCGTGCGGGGCGCCAGGGTAGATGATCAGCCTGGCGTGCTTGACGATGGCGGCCGAGGCCTTGCCGGCGGCGTCGATCGGCACGATCTGGTCGTCGGCGCCGTGGATGACCAGGGTCGGCTTGTCGAATTTTTTCAGGTCGGCGCGGAAGTCGGTTTCGGAGAACGCCTTGATCGAGTCGTAGGTGTTCTTGTGACCGGCCATCATGCCCTGCATCCACCAGGCGTTGATCAGGCCTTGCGAGGCTTTGGCGCCGGGGCGGTTGAAGCCGTAGAACGGGCCGGCGGCCAGGTCGAGGTAGAACTGCGAGCGGTCCTTGACCGAGGCCGCGCGAATGCCGTCGAACACCTCGATCGGCAGGCCGCCCGGATTGTCGGCGGTCTTGAGCATCAGCGGCGGCACGGCCGAGATCAGGCCGAGTTTGGCGACGCGCCTGGTGCCGTGGCGGCCGACGTAGCGGGCCACTTCGCCGCCGCCGGTCGAAAAGCCGATCAGGATGGCGTTTTTCAGGTCCAGCGCTTCGATGACCTGGGCCAGGTCGTCGGCGTAGTGGTCCATGTCGTTGCCGGTCCAGGGCTGGCTGGAGCGGCCGTGACCACGGCGGTCGTGGGCGATGACGCGGAAACCGTTGTTCGCAAGGTGGAACATCTGCGATTCCCAGCTGTCGCTGTTGAGCGGCCAGCCGTGGCAGAACACCACCGGTTGGCCAGTGCCCCAGTCCTTGTAATAGAGTTCGACGCCGTCTTTGGTGGTGATGGTGCTGGCAGGGCGCATGATGGCGGCGGCGCTTGGCGCGGCCTGGGCGCCGGAGCTGATGGCGGCCAGGGGGATGGCGGCGGCCAGCGAAGCGCCGGCGGTATGGCTGCGCGGCGGGAGAGGGTTTTCGGGTTGTCGTTGGTGGACATGGTTGCTTTCTTGTTGTCGTTAGCTTCGTCGTTCCCGCGCAGGCGGGAATCCAAGCACCGTCGATTAGCGAAGGTGCTATGGGTTCCCGCCTTCGCGGGAACGACGGGGTAGTGGTCAAACTGGGTTACTTCGCCGGTACCGGCGCCAGCACGTCGTGTTCGCCCGTGGTGCGTTCGGCCGCCTTGTGTACCATGGTGTACGCGTAGTCGACGCCCATGCCGTACGCGCCCGAGTGTTCGCGCACGATCGCCATGACGGCGTCGTACGTTTCGCGGTGCGCCCAGTCGCGCTGCCACTCCAGCATCACCTGCTGCCAGGTGACCGGCACCACGCCGGCCTGGATCATGCGCTGCATGGCGTAGTCGTGCGCTTCCTTCGAGGTGCCGCCCGATGCATCGGCCACCATGTAGATTTCGTAATCGCCTTCGGCCATGGCGCACAGCGCGAAGCTGTTGTTGCACACTTCCGTCCACAGGCCGGCCACGATGACTTTTTTACGGCCGTTGGCCTTGAGCGCATCACGCACTTTCTGGTCATCCCACGAATTCATCGAGCTGCGCTCGAGGATTTTCTGGTTCGGGAACACGTCCAGCAGTTCCGGATAGGTGTGGCCCGAGAACGCCTGGGTTTCGACGGTGGTGATCACGGTCGGGATGTTGAAGGCTTTGGCAGCCTTGGCCAGCGCCACCGTGTTGTTCTTGAGGACCTGGCGGTCGATCGACTGCACGCCGAAGGCCATCTGCGGCTGGTGGTCGATGAAGATCAGTTGCGAATTTTGCGGGGTCAGGACGTCGAGTTTCGGATTCATGCAATGCACTCCTTGGGTTGAAAAATGGGGCTGGTCAGAACGCGAAGCAGCTGCAGCCGAGCGCGCCCCAGAAGCCGGTGTGGCTGGTGACCGGAATGGTCGATTTGCGCGCGATGCCATGCGCGTGGCCATGCACGCCACAGGACCCGGCGCACAGGTGCGGCAGCGCCGCGCGGGCCGCGGTGGGTCGGTAGTGGCCGCCGTAGGCGTTCACGGGCGACCAGTCGGGCAGCGCCGGAATCGGGGCCGGCGCCAATGGGGCAAAGTCGCCCGCGCCGTACACCACCTTGCCGCCGACCACGGTGAGCACCGATTCGAGGGCCTTGATGTCATCTTCCGCCACGCTGAAGAAGTCGCCCGACAACACCGCCAGGTCGGCCAGCTGGCCGGCCTTGATGCGTCCCTTTTGATGCTGCTCGCTGGAGAACCAGGCGCTGCCCGAGGTCCACAGTTCGAGCGCGGTGGCGCGCGGCATCTGCTGGTCGGCCCCGTACAGGCGCAAGCCGCCGACGGTGCGGCCGGACACCAGCCAGTAGAGCGCCGTCCACGGGTTGTAGCTGGCCACGCGCGTGGCGTCGGTGCCGGCCCCGACCGGAACGCCGGCTTCGAGCATGCGGGCGATCGGCGGCGTGTGGCGGGCCGCTTCGGCGCCGTAGCGCTCAACGAAATACTCGCCCTGGAAAGCCATGCGGTGCTGGATGGCGATGCCGCCGCCGAGCGCGCGCACGCGGTCGATATTGCGCGGGGTGATGGTTTCGGCGTGGTCGAACATCCAGCGCAGGCCGTCGAAGGGAATGTCGCGGTTGACCTTTTCGAACACGTCGAGCATGCGCGAGATCGATTCGTCGTAGGTGGCGTGCAGGCGGAACGGCCAGCGCTGCTCGACCAGGTGGCGCACGACCTTTTCGAGTTCGTCGTCCATGCCGGCGGCCAGTTCCGGACGCGGTTCGAGGAAGTCTTCGAAGTCGGCGGCCGAGAACACCAGCATTTCGCCGGCGCCGTTGTGGCGGTAGTAGTCGCTGCCGTCGCCCGGCTTGATCAATCTGGTCCAGGCCTGGAAGTCCTGCAGTTCGGCGCCCTTGTTCTGGGTGAACAGGTTGTAGGCGATGCGCACGGTGAGCTGCTTGTCGCGCGCGAGCTGGTCGACGATGGCGTAATCGTCGGGGAAGTTCTGGAAGCCGCCGCCGGCGTCGATCACGCTGGTCACGCCGAGGCGATTGAGTTCGCGCATGAACTGGCGCGTGGAGTTGACCTGGTGTTCGAGCGGCAGGGCCGGGCCTTTGGCCAGGGTGGCGTACAGGATCATCGCGTTGGGACGGGCGATCAGCATGCCGGTCGGGTTGCCGGCGGCGTCGCGCACGATCTCGCCGCCCGGCGGGTTGGGGGTGTCGCGGGTGTAGCCGACCGCCCGCAGCGCGGCCTGGTTGAGCAGGGCGCGGTCGTACAGGTGCAGCACGAAGACCGGGGTGTCGGGGGCGGCGGCGTTGAGTTCTTCGATGCTCGGCATGCGCTTTTCGGCGAACTGGAATTCGGTCCAGCCGCCCACCACGCGCACCCATTGCGGCGACGGCGTGCGTTCGGCCTGTTCGCGCAGCATGCGCATGGCGTCGGCCAGCGAGGGCACGCCTTCCCAGCGCAGTTCGAGGTTGTAGTTCAGGCCTCCGCGGATCAGGTGCATGTGCGAGTCGTTCAGGCCCGGGATGACGGTGCGCCCGGCCAGGTCGATGACCTGGGTAGCCGGGCCGCGGTGGCGCATCACGTCGTTGGCGTCGCCCACTTCCAGGAAGCGCTCGTCGGCGATGGCGACCGCGTTGGCGAACGGGTTGGCGCGGTCCGTGGTGTGGAATCGGCCGTTGATGAGGATCAGGGAGGCGCTCATGCGCAATCCTTGTCTTTGGCCGGGAGGCCGGTGATTTTCGGGGTGCATTCGGTTTTGAACCAGGCGATGCTCAAAGGTTCGCCGGCGATGACGCGCTTGGCGATGGGCACCATCTGTTCGCCGACCAGCATTCCAAGCAGACCCAACAGTGCAATGACCGGCGGCGCGGGCGAACGCACGTTGATCAACGCGTAGATAATCCCTGCCAGCACGCCGGCTCCGATCGACATCAGATACATTGCTTACTCCTTCAGATTGGCAGGGCCGGATGGTGGTCCTGTCGAAACGAGTATGGAAGACGGGGCGCAGGCGCGATAGAATCAGGATGCTGTTTTTGCCACCCTATTGATGTCAAGGCCCATGAAAAAACTTATCCTTCCCGTCCTGCTGATGCTGGCCGGCGCCGCAAACGCCGCCTGGCAACCCGCCGATGTGGCGCAACTGAAGCAGATGGCCAAGCGCTACGCCCCGGTCGAGCTGCGCGCCGATACGTCGGCCCTGTCCAAGGGCGACAAGGCCGCCATCGTCAAACTGATCGACGCGGCCAGAATCATCGATACCTTGCAGCTGCGCCAGCGCTGGGCGCATAACGAAGCCCTGTGGAGCGCGCTCAAAAAAGACAAAAGCGCCCTCGGCAAGGCCCGGCTGGACTATTTTTGGCTGAACAAAGGCCCGTGGTCCATCCTCGACGGTAACCAGTCCTTCATGCCGGCCACGTACGCCGGCATCACCATCCCGTCCAAGAAACCGGAAGGCGCCAATTTCTACCCCGAAGGCGCCACCAAGGCCACGCTCGAAGCATGGATGAACGCGCTCGCACCAAAAGACAAGGAACAGGCGCAGTGGTTCTTCACCACCATCCGCAATGGTGCGCAGGGCAAGTTCAAGACGGTGACCTACGCCGAGCAAGACAAGGCCGAGCTGGAACAACTGGCTAAACTGCTGCGCGAAGCGGCGGCGGCCACCGGCAACGCCTCGCTCAAGAAATTCCTGACCCTGCGCGCCGATGCGTTTTTATCGAACGATTACCTGGCGTCCGACTTTGCGTGGATGGACCTCGATGCGCCGGTCGACATCACCATCGGGCCGTACGAGACGTATAACGATGAACTGTTCGGCTACAAGGCGGCATTCGAGGCGTATGTGAATATCCGCGACGAGAAAGAAACCCGCAAGCTCGATTTTTTCAGCAAGCACATGCAGGAACTGGAAGACAACCTCCCGCTCGACAAGCAGTACCGCAATCCCAAGGTCGGTGCGCTGGCGCCGATGGTGGTGGTCAATCAGGTGTATGGCGCCGGCGACGGCAATATGGGCGTGCAGACGGCCGCGTACAACCTGCCGAACGACGAGCGCATCATCAGCGAGCGCGGTTCCAAGCGCGTGATGCTGAAAAATATCCAGGAAGCGAAGTTCAAGTCGACCTTGACGCCGATTACCAAACTGGTACTGCGCCCGGAGGCGCAAAAGGACCTCGATTTCGATTCCTTTTTCACGCATATCCTGGCGCACGAAATCACGCACGGCCTGGGACCGCATGCCACCACGCAAGGCGGCAAGCCATCGACCCCGCGCCAGGATCTGAAAGACGCGTATTCGACCATCGAGGAAGCCAAGGCCGACATGGCCGGCCTGTGGGCGCTGGCCTACATGATGGACAAGGGCCAGCTGAAAGACACGCTGGGGCAGGGCGCGCTGGCCGAGCGCAAGCTGTATAACACTTTCCTGGCGTCGGCCTTTCGCACGCTGCATTTCGGGCTGACCGATTCGCACGCGCGCGGCATGGCGATCCAGCTCAATTACCTGCTCGATCAAGGCGGCTTCGTGTCGCATGGCGACGGCACGTTTTCGGTCGATTTCAAGAAGATCAAGCAGGCGGTGATCGATTTGAACCGCGAGTTTTTGACCATCGAGGCGACCGGCGATTATGCCCGCGCCAAGGAGATGATGAGCAAGTACGTGGTGATCCGGCCGGACGTGCAGAAAGCGCTCGACAAGATGAAAGCGGTGCCGAACGATATTCGTCCGGCCTTCACCACGGCGGCGACGCTGCTTGGACGATAAGGCATGAACAGGTCAATCTATCCAATGGCCTATTGGACGTACGAGTTCGTGCCGTTTGACTCGCCCCGCAGCGGCGACCCGGCGGCCGATTTCACGCAATTTTTGGGTCAGCTCGATCCCTGCATCGCCTTGCTGAGCGAGAGAGAACTGTTCATCCCGTCGCAAATACAGTGCCTGAACTGGTGGGCCAGCGGGCCGGGCAGCAGGCATCATGAGCAATTCGTCGATATCGCCTACACGCCGGGGACGCGCTTCGATCAATTGGTGATGGCGGAAGTCAAGCGCCAGCAGCATTTACGGGACGATCTATTCCCCTCGACGATCATCATTGACGGGCGTACGCGATTGGTCGATGACAACGGAAAATTATCAAGCTACGACAGATTGCTCAGCATCCACGTGCATTTCAATTGCAGGGATGTTGAGATATTTCCGCACAGCGATGCATGGTTGCCATTCTCCTTCGACGCCAGGACGCCGACCGAGGCGTACGAGATCAACGCCGCCCGGCTGAACGCGGCCATCGACGACCTCGAACGGTTCTGCAAGCGCGAATGCACCGACGACCAGCATTGCCGCTACTGTTTGATGGAGGGCGGCCGGCTCGACAACTACAGGGTCGAGTGCTTGCCGGTAGGGGTCGATCCCGCTCTCTGGTGGGACGGTCGCTAGCAGCGGGATTGTTCAATTCACCCGTGCATGAATGAAACGCCAATCATGGCCTTGTGTACAGACAGGAAAACCACGCATTTGCGGGATTTTCCTCGTCCTGACGATGATTTCTCCGAACATTCGCTCGCTTTTGAACGCAGGCCACTGTGCGCACCCACGCCCGTGCTAGAGTTTATTGATGTTGCCACATGGCACTTATATAACTTTCGCGAGCGAGACATGAATACTTCTGGAATGAGCATCGGACGGCGCCTGGCGGTGGGCTTCGGCGGCGTGTTTTTGCTGATCGTCGTGCTGTCGGCAATGGCGATTTCGCGCGTGGGCAGCATCGAAGCGAGCCTGAACCAAATCAACAAGGTCAATAACGTCAAGCAGCGCTACGCGATCAATTTTCGCGGCAGCGTACACGACCGCGCCATCGCGCTGCGCGATGTGGTGCTGGCGGCCGACGCTGCGGGCGCCCAGCCGCATCTGGACCTGATCAAGCAACTGGCCGACAACTATGCGCGCTCGGCCGCGCCGCTCGACGCGCTGGTCGAGAGCCCGACTGCGACCGCCGAGGAAAAGAGCGCGCTGGCCGGGATCAAGGACAGCGAACGCAAGACCATGCCGCTGATCGCCAACGTGATCGCGCTGCGCCTGGCCGACAAGCTGCCCGAGGCCCACGCCCTGCTGGCGCAGCAGGCGGCCCCGGCTTTTGTAGGCTGGCTGGCCAGCATCAACCGCCTGATCGACCTGGAAGAAAAGATGACCGGGGTGCAGGCCGACAACGCGTCGACCCTGGCCAGTTCCTTCCTGCTGTGGATGGCGGTGCTGTGCGCGATTGCGGTGGCGGTCGGGTCGGTGGCGGCCTGGTATATCAGCCGCGGCCTGCTGCGCCAGCTTGGCGGCCAGCCCGATTACGCGGCCAATGTGGTGGCCAGCATTGCCGCCGGTAACCTGGCGGTCCAGATCGACACCGTCAACGGCGACAACAGCAGCTTGCTGTTCGCCATGAAAGGCATGCGCGACAGCCTGGTGGCCATCGTGGCCCAGGTACGGGCCGGTACGGCCACCATCACCACCGCCTCGTCCGAAATTGCGGCCGGCAACCTGGACTTGTCGGCGCGCACCGAAAGCCAGGCCGGCACGCTGGAAGAAACCGCCTCGTCGATGGAAGAACTGACCAGCACCGTGCGCCAGAATGCCGACAACGCGCTCCAGGCCAATGCGCTGGCGCTGTCGGCCTCGGAGGTGGCGGTCAAGGGCGGCGCGGTGGTCTCGCAGGTGGTCGATACGATGGCGTCGATCAATGAATCGTCGAAAAAAATTGTCGACATCATTGGCGTGATCGACAGTATTGCTTTCCAAACCAATATCTTGGCCTTGAACGCGGCCGTGGAAGCGGCCCGTGCCGGCGAGCAGGGCCGTGGTTTTGCGGTGGTGGCGTCGGAAGTGCGCAACCTGGCCCAGCGCTCGGCGGCGGCGGCGCAAGAAATCAAGACCCTGATCGGCAATTCGGTCGAGCGGGTCGACGCCGGTGCGCGCCTGGTGGACCAGGCCGGCAGCACGATGCAGGAGATCGTCTCCAGCGTGAAACGGGTGACCGACATCATGGCCGAAATCAGCCTGGCCAGCCAGGAACAGACGGCCGGCATCGAACAGGTGAACCTGGCGATCGGGCAGATGGACCAGGCGACCCAGCAGAACGCGGCGCTGGTCGAGCAGGCGGCGGCGGCAGCCTCCTCGCTCAATGATGAGGCGGCCTCGCTGACCGAGGTGGTGGGCGTGTTCGTGCTGGCCGACGGCGCCGGACGCGCCGCAGCCCCGGCGCGGATGACGGCGCGCGTGGCGCCTACGCCGGCCGCGCCCAGGCCGACCGCCGCCAAGCCGGCCGCCAGGGGCAGGGCGCTGGCGCGCACCCCGGCCGCGCCGCAACGCAAGATTGTCACTGAGAATACTGTTGCTGACGAGTGGGAAACGTTCTGATTGTTTGCGCTAGCGCTAGCTTGACATAGCGCCATGTTGAGAATTTTCCACAAGGAAAGATATTTTTCCCAAAGCGTTCCAGAGGTCTATATTATTGCTCTTAGGCACTTATAGACCTCCTGAGGAAACGCCATGTTCAAGCACCTTTTGACCGCGCTGCTCGCCGGTATCACCCTCATTGCCACTGCTGCCGCCTCTGGCGCCGCCCTGACCGAGCTGGAAACGCGCTGGCTGAACGCCGCCGCTCCCGTGTTGGCGTATTCGCAACGTATCAACTTGCCAATTGATATCACCGTGCAACCAAAAGCCCGTCCCGGCGATGTGCCGCTGGCGATGGGTTTTGTCGATGGCCGCTGCAAGCTGGTGCTGTCGATGCGTGGCAACCCGGCTGCCGAAAACATTCTCAACACGGTGCCGCAAGCCGAGCGTGCCTTACTGATCGAAACCATGGCGGCCCACGAGATCGGTCATTGCTGGCGTTACGTACAGGGCGTGTGGCATGCCCTGCCGGCCGGCTTCGTCGAAACCGGTGAGGAACAGGCGCAGGACACGCGCTTGCTGGCCGAATCGAAAGCCATGCGCGAAATGCGCCGCGAAGAAGGTTTTGCCGACCTGGTCGCGCTGTCGTGGGTCCAGCGCCAGCATCCGGCCGAGTATGGCCGCGTGTACGCCTGGCTGTCGACCCTGCGCGACGCGGTGCCGGCCGAACGCAGCGGCCACGACACGCGCACCTGGGTGCGCCTGGCGAAAAATGCCGACGGCTTCGGCCGTGGCGCCACCCCGTTCGATGATGCCGTGACCATGTGGCAAGCCGGATTGCTCAACGATGAATAAGCTGTGCGCCGCCGCGTCCTTGCTGGCGCTCCTGGCGCTGGCCGGCCCGGTGGCGTGGGCCGCGCCGGCCACCGAAGCCCAGTGGATCGCCGCCGCCACGCAAGCGGTCGCCTACGGCCGCGCGCAGGGCATGCCGATCGAGCTGGAAATAGCCGCCGGCAACGGTTTGCCGGGCCACACGCCGGTCGGGCTGGCCAGCGAGAACGGGCGCTGCACGTTGATCGTTTCGGCCAGCAACAATCCAACCGCCGACAAGCTCAGCGCGATGATCGCCCCCGACTTGCTCGACACCTTTTTGGCGGGCGCGGCGATGCATGAAGTCGGTCACTGCCACCGCCGCCTGAACGGCTTTCCCCATAATGAAAAACTGTTGCCCGTGGTGGCCTGGATCGGCCCCGTGCGCGATTGGTTCGCGCGCCGCGTACGCACCGAGGAAGCCTACGCCGACATGACCGCCGTGGCCTGGATCGCGCGCTATCACCCCGAGCGCTATACCGCGCTGCTTAATGAAATGCTGCGCGTGCGCACCCGTTTCCGCGAGCCCAGGCACGACACGGTCGCCCTGCTCGAACGCGCCATCGCCGAGGGCCCGCAAGATGCCAACGAGAATCTTTTTGCCCAGGTCGATGAACGATTAAACCGATATCGATAGTCCTTTTACGTCCGTATGTACGTTGTCGCACAGATGTTGCGTGTGGTTAGGATGTTAAATCCGTCTACCAACAACCATACATTCAAAGGGACCACCATGAAACCTATCGTCGCCACATTGCTTGCCACCGCCCTCAGCGCCGCTTTCGCCAGCGCCTATGCCGCCGAGACGAGCACCAAGACCGATACCGCGACTTACCGCACGATGACGCAAAAGGCCGACGCCGACTACAAGCTCGCCTCCGCCCAGTGCAAGGACATGAGCGGCAACGTCCGCAAGCTGTGCATGGAAGAAGCCAAGGTCACGCGCGCGCGCGCCGACCTGGCGGCCCTGACCGATTACAACGACACCCTCAAAGGCCGCACCAAGGCCCGCACCGAACTGGCCAATGCCGATTACTCGCTGGCCAAGGCCAAGTGCGCCGCCACCAGCGGCGCCGAAAAAGACAGCTGCATGAGCAATGCGCGCGCGGTCCACACGGCGGCGCTGGCCGACGTCAAGGCGGACCGCAACATCCAGGTCGCCAGCAGCGGCGCCACCGACACCATGAGCCCGGTTACCCGCACCAGCACCAGCGACGCCACCAAAGCGGCCGCCGTGGACAAATGCGCCGAGGTAGCGGGCAGCCCGAACACCGGCTGCCTGGTCGATAACAACAAGCGCACGGCCACCACCGCCGGCGCGGTTGCCAACCGCACCGAGATGGCTGCCGAGACGGCCGGCCAGCGCACCGCCAACGCGGTCGGCAACGCCGCCGAAAAAACCCGTGCCGCCGGCGCCACCATGGCTGCCAAGACCGAACGCGCGATCGACAACATGGCCGACAAAACCGAGCGCACCGCCGACGCCATGGCGCCCAGGATGGACCGCGCCGCCGAAAAAACCGGTGCTGTCGTGGCCGACTCCGTGATCACCACCAAAGTCAAAGCCGACATCTTCAAGGAACCGGAACTGAAATCGATGGCCATCCACGTTGAAACCGAAAAAGGCGTGGTCATGCTGAGCGGCTTCGTCGATTCCAAGGCCGATGCCGAGAAAGCCGTGCGCCTGGCCAAGAGCGTCGATGGCGTAACGTCGGTCAAGAGCGCGATCAAGGTCAAGTAAGCCGGGCGCTACCGGGGCCGGACCGCGCACAGCGGGCCGGCCGGCAGAAAACAGTGGCCCCGTGCGGTGCGAGAATGCGATTCTGTTGCATTGCTGCACTGTCCGGGGCTTTGTTGCTGCAATCCATCGCGGCGCCCCCGCCCCACTGTATAATTTTCCTGTGAACAGACTAGAAGCCTTTGGATATATTGCCGCGCAAGCCGCACGCGGGGAGATTACCCTCCCGACCAGCGTGAACGCCGCCTTGCGCCTGCAACTTGCACTCGACAATCCCGATTGTCATATTGAAGACGCCATCAAGCTGGTACTGGGTGAGCCGCAACTGGCCGCGCGCACCGTCGCGCTGGCCAACTCGGCCGCTTTCAACCGCAATGGCGACACCCCGATCACGAATGTGCGCGCGGCTGTCATGCGGGTGGGCTACCGCAGCTTGCAGACCCTGGTGGCCAGCCTGGTGGTGCGCCAGTTCGGCAGCCGCATCGTCGACCCGGGGTTGCGCGCCAAGGCCCAGCAGCTGTGGGAACACACCGCCCATGTGGCGGCGCTGGCCCAGGTGCTGGCGCGCCGCGTGACCTTCGTCAATCCCGATACGGCCATGTTCGCCGCCATCGTGCATGAGGTGGGCGGGTTTTACCTGCTCTCGCGCGCCGATGAATTTCCGGGCCTGCTCGACGACGATCCCGAAAAATGGGCCGAGTTGTGCGAAGAAGTCGTCAGCCGCGAAGTGCTGAAAAAGCTGGCGATTCCCGAGAGCGTCACCCAGGCCATCCTGGCCCTGCGCGATGGCTGGCTGACCATGCCGCCGAGCACTTTGCTCGACACCTTGTTGCTGGCCAATCAGTTCGCCCCGGTCCGCTCGCCGCTCGGTGTCGCGGAAGAGCCCTTGCCCGAGCACGCCGATTCGGTGCTCGACTTCGTTATCGACAACGATACCCTGCAAGCAATCCTTGACGAGTCGGCCGACGAAGTCAAGTCGATGAGCGCCGCGCTGCTGGTGTAAGCCACTCCTTCTTCTCTTCTTATCTTCTTCTCTTCTTTTCTTCTTCAATCGCCGGAACCACAGCGCGTGCGCAGCTTCTAACCCCAGGCAAGGCGGGACACGGGTCCCGTGCCGGGGGGGAGCGATGAGGCGCATTGCGCACGCGTGGTGGCTTGTTGCCGGTCCCGGGCCGCTGGCCCTGCTGCGCCCGCTGATCGCGTGCGCAGCCTTGCTCTTTCTCCTGCTGTGGACGCCGTCCGCCGCCGCGCTGGCCCCGGTGACCCTGCTGACGGTCGATGGCGCCATTGGCCCGGCCAGTGCCGATTATCGCGCGCGCGGGCTGGCGCGCGCCGCGCACCGTCGTCAAGGCCATCCCGGGCCAACGTCAACGGCGAAACCTGGCGCGTGGAAAGCGGCGCCGCCCTGCGGCCCGGACCGGGTGCGCGACAGTCCGGCCGGCTAAGACAGCCGCGCCACGGCGATCGAAGGGGCGCGCGCATTCGGCCGCTCAGTGCGGCCGCTCAGTGCGGCCGTGCCTGGGCCGGGCCGCTCAGTGCAGGCGCTGCCATGCCAGGCCGATCCATTCGTGGGCGGCGTAGTACGAGCGGAACATGCCGCTCCAGCCGGGCACGAACATCAGCGCCGAGAGCGTGCCGCGCGAATAGAACATGGTCGGCGCCGGCACGACGTCCAGGCCGGCGGCGCGGAAGGCGCGCTCGGCGCGCGGCATGTGCATGGCGTGCGTCACGAGCAGCACGCGCCGCACCCCGGCCGCCTTGAGAATGGCGGCGCTGTAGAGGGCGTTCTGGGTGGTGTCGGCCGAGTTTTCTTCGGTCCAGGCGACCGGCGTGCGGAAATCGTCGCGCAGGGCGCGCGCCATGCTGACGGCCTTGGGTGGAATACCCTTGTCCGGCTCGCCATTGCCGCCGCTGACCAGCAGCGGCAGATTGGTCGCGTGCTGCAGGTGCGCCGCATAGCGCAGGCGCAGCAGGGCGATGTCGTCGGGAATATCGGCGCCGCCGTACTCGGGCGCGGCATGTACGTTGCCGGCCGCCAGCACCACGATGGCCTGGGCGCCGCTGTGAAGGGCGTCGGCCAGCGGTGCCGTGCCTTGTTCGAGCGGCCACACCAGCAGCAGCGAGCCGGCATTGGTCGACAGCACCAGCAGGGCGGCCAGTCCCAGCCGGCGGACGGCGCGCCCGCAGCGTGGCCAGCGTCGCCGCAGGGCGTAGCCGGCCAGGATCAGCACGATCAGGCTCATCGGTGGCATGAGCAGCACGCGCACGACGATATCGGTCATTGCCGCCGCGCGCGCCCGCCCGCCTCATGGCTTCGCTTGCTCACAGCGAGGCCCAGGCCTGGCGCAGGCCGAGCACGTGTACGATGCCGATGCCCGTGCAAATGGCCGAGCTCCAGCCCCAGAACACCAGGCTGCGACCCGGCATCAGGATCATTATCGGCACAAAGGCCAGGCCGCGCACCACATACACGGCGGTGATGGCGCACAGGATGACGCGCATCCAAGGCAAGCGCGGCAGCACGCCGGCGCCGGCCAGCGCGTACGCGGCCCAGACCAGCAGCACGGCGCTGATGGCGGCGGTGACGATGGCGGGATACCAGGAACCTGAGGCGGCCATGCGGGCCATCGGCTCGCCCGCGCCGAGGGCGCGGTACCAGTCCGGGCCGCCGGCGATGCAGGCAATGTGGAGCAGGGCCGCAGCGGCGCTGAGGGCGGCGGCGGCAAGGAGGAAGTGGGCGGACGGCTCGGTCATGGGTGGCAGGCGAGGGGCAGGTTGTCGCGCAACGCGAACGGTAAACTCACTGTGTGCGCCAGGAAATTGGCTTTCAGCGTAAAGTCATTATAAGATTAACAAAATGCATTGTGGAGCAGAACATGAAATGGGAAGGTAATCGCGAAAGCGACAACGTGGAAGATGTGCGCGGTTCGGGCGGCGGTGGCGGCGGGGGCGGTTTTGGCTTCGGCGGACGCTCGATCGGCATCGGGTCGATCGTCATCGCCCTGGTCGGCGGCTGGATTTTCGGGGTCAACCCGATGACCATCCTGAACATCATGAGCGGCGGCGGTGGCGGCCAGGCCCCGGTGCAGCAACAGCAAAGCCAGGCGCCGGGCGAGCCGGCCAGCGACCGCGGTTCGAAGTTCGTGCGCGTGGTGCTGGCCGATACCGAGGATGTGTGGACGAAGTTGTTCCGCGAGCAGGGCGGCACCTACCAGAAGCCCGCGCTGCAACTGTATTCCGGCCGCACCCAGACCGCCTGCGGGGCCGGCAGTAGCGCGACCGGGCCTTTCTATTGCCCGGCCGACCGCAAGGTATATCTGGACATGAGCTTTTTCCAGCTGATGGAACAGCGCTTCAAGGTCGAGGGCGAGTTTGCCCAGGCGTATGTGATTGCCCATGAAATCGGCCATCATGTGCAACATGCCATGGGCCTGACCGACAAGGTCGACGAGGCGCGTCAGCGCGGCACCGAAAAACAGGCGAACGCGATGTCGGTGCGCCTGGAATTGCAGGCCGACTGTTTTGCCGGGGTATGGGCGTTTCACGCCAACCAGTCGCGCGCGATCCTGGAACAGGGCGATGTCGATGCCGCGCTGAAAGCGGCAACGGCGATCGGCGACGATGCCTTGCAGCGCCAGTCGCAAGGCCATGTGGTGCCGGATTCATTTACCCACGGCACCTCGGAACAGCGCGCGCGCTGGTTCAAGCGCGGCCTCGACAACGGCCAGGTCGCGCAATGCGATACCTTCGCCGCGCGCCAGCTGTAAGGCCGCTCAGGCGTTGCTGAGCGCTTCGGCGCCAGCCATCAGCGACTCGACCGCGCGCTCGAAGACGGGCGCGTGTTCCATTGTGCGCAAGGTTTCATCCTGCATCGCCGCCAGCAGGGCGTCGCGGGTGAAGGTGGCGGGCGCGGCCTGGCCCTTGACCGAAAACAGGTACAGGCTGCCGCGCGGGCTTACCGCGTTCAGGCGTGCCGGCACGTAGCGCCCGTCGAGGGCGATTTCGAAGCCGGCGCCCGGCAGCGCCATGCCCAGCCATTCCTGTTCGGCGGCGGCGGGCGCCGCGCTCTTGCCCGGATCGGTGTACAGGTCGGCGCGGATGCCGCGCTGCGCCAGCGCCGCTTCGAGCTGGGCGTGGCCGATGCTGACCGCGTCCCGGCCCGCTTCCGGCACGCCGTCGAAGGCGGCGAAATGGGCGCGCAACTGGGCCAGGGTGGCGGGACGGGCCGATGGCGGCTGGCGTTGGCCCAGCACATCCATGTGTACCATGACCAGCTGGTCGAGCGCGGCCTTGGCCGCTTCCTGGCCCATGCCGACCGCGGCCAATCCATCACGCACCCGTTTAACCATGCCGGGCAACATGCTGACCATCACGGCGCGATCTTCCAGGGTGGTTTTTTCCTGGGAGCTCCAGACCAGCTCGGCCAGCATCGCCTGGCTGGCGCCCGCCTCGCTGGCGGGATGCGCCAGCACCCGGCTCCAGATATCGGTAATGAAATTGCCGATGCGCGGGTCGAGATCGAGCGGATCGAGCAAGGGCGCCAGGGCGGTCGCGGCATCGCTGTGGCGCGCACTGGCCGCTTCGAGCGTGCCGAGGGTGTCGATGCAGCGCGCCAGGCCCAGGTCGCTGCGCGGCAGCAGTGCCGACACGAACTGGTCGAGCTGGCGCTGGCCGTCGGCAAACGCTGTCATGTCGGTGTCGAATCCGTCCAGCACCTCGTCGAGGACGGTATCGATCTGGCTTTCCAGCGCGGGATAGCAAGCCATCTCGGGCGTGATGCCGGTAGCGACCGTGCCGATCCGGTCGAGCAGGCGGCGCGCGGGATGCTGGGCGTCGTGCAGCATCGACGGTTCCTGCATGGCGGCGCGCAGGAAGGGAACGTGCAGGCGGCCAAGCTGCCCGCGCACGCCTTCGGGCAATTGCTCGTCATGCACGATGGATTCGAACAGCAGACTGACCAGGTCGATCGTCACCCGCTCCGGCTCGCTGCTGGCGGCATCGGCAAGCCTGGCGCGCAGGTCGAGCGGGGCCGGCGCTTCACGGCTGACCCTTCCGCCGGCCTGGGCCGGACGCGCTTGCTGCAATTGTTTCAGTTGCGCTTCCAGGGCGCTGTCCCCGCCGCTGGCATTGCCGGCCATGGCTGGCGCGTGGGCGTGACGCGGCGGGCGCGCCGCTGTCGGCTGGTTGAACACATTCCAGACCATTTCCTGCAAGTCGGGCAGCGGCTGCTGGGCCAGGGCGCCGTGGGCGGCCGGCGCCTGCCGCTGCAGCATCAGGCGTTGCAATTCTGGAATCATGCGGGCTTGCTTCGGCTGGGCTGGCGGCTTGAGCGGGTTGGATGGGTGTGCAGCGGGCGCAACAGCGCGCCCGCTGGCGGGACCGTGCGCGATCAGCTGCTCAGCCGCCTTTTGCCAGGCAAGCCGGTCACGCTGGGCGCGCGTGAGCGCGGTCGGACGCGCGGTGAGCTTGGTGGAAATTCCACGCGATTCGAATACTTCTTCTATTGCAACGTAGTATCCTTGCAGGCAATGTACCATCGCCAGCGAGAGGGTGTCGAACAGCACTTTCGACTGCGTCTCGTCCATGACGCACTGGCGCAGCGCTTCGTGCAGCGAGCGCGCCAGCAGGTAGGGGCGGAAGGGGTTTTCGCGCTCGCGCACGTCGCCGTCGCCATGCAACTGCGCAATCATCAGGTTCAAGCGCCCGAGGCTGGGCTGGTCGGCGTCGCGCAGGCGCATCACCAGGCGGTCGATTTCGATTTGCCGTGTGACTACATCGTCCTCGATCAGGGTCAGGTTGTCGGCGCTGATATCGTCGATGCTGGCACGGGTGTCCATGTACATGGTGTCCATGGCGCGTTCGAGGTAGCTGGCGAAGTGATGCTCCATGCGCTCCTGCAACAGGGCGGCGTTCTGGCGCAAGATATAGCGGGCATTGGTCATCAGGCGCACGTCGGCCCCGCCTTTACCCTGCAAGGCCTTGTCCAGGGTGGCGCCGGCCTCGGCGATGGTTTTGGCGGCGAGGACACGAAAACCCGACAGTGCGGGTTGTTTCGCAAGCTGGAACACTCTTTTTGGTATTTGCATGGCGTTTTTTGTGCTCAAATGGATGAGCTGATCGGGATGTCTGTCAGCCATCATAGCGCATTAGAGCAACAAAGTTGGCTTGTATGCACTGTTCAGTTGCATTTATTTAATGAAGATGTATAAGATACAATGCTTGTTCGCGACCTCTGTCTATGCGTGTTGGCGAACCGACCACATGTAAGATCAACCTTAGTATCCCCAGAATGAAAATTTTCGCTGAACTCGATGATGCGGTCCTGAACAGAACTGTTCCGGCCAGTAACGATCCGATTGCCGTCGCCACGGCCCTGGCGGCCCCGCTGCGCCCCTTGCGCGTGATCGGGCGCGGCGATACACTCACCGCGCAAAAAGTCGAGGTCGGCATCATTTTGCAAGCCATGCTGGGGACCGGAGGCGCTGCGGAGTATCTGGCAGACAACTCAGTCCACATCAGCGTGTCCTTGCGCGTGCTGACCAAACCGGCCTTGCGGCGCGGGAATCACGATGAATTCGGGATTCCCACCGATCCCGAAGGATAGACCAGCCTTGTTTCCTGATGAGCGACGCCGCTGTCGCGCTCGCTGATCTGTGGCCTGATACCGTGTCCGGGCCGCTGGCAGCGCCGTGCGGGTTTCTCCACACGCACGCGTGCCTGCCCTACCACGGCAGGACGGCGAAGTGGTCCACCAAAAAATCCAGTAGCGCGCGCACCGACGGCGGCAATTGCCGGCGCGATGGATAGATCGCATAAATCGTCAGGGCCGGCATGCGCCACTCGGGCAACACCTGGCACAAGGCGCCGCTGGCGACCATCGGATTGACCAGGTAGGTCGGCAGCATGGCGATGCCGCCGCCAGCCAGCGCGGAGGCCAGCAAGGCGGTGGCGTCGTTGGCGCTGAAATAGCTGTGTACATCGACCTCGGCCGACTCCCCATCGCGCGCAAACGACCAGATGTTGCGCCCCACATTGGCATGGCTGAGGCAGCGGTGGCTTTCCAGTTCCCGTGGCGCGGCCGGCGCGCCGTGCCTGTCCAGGTAGGCCGGTGCGGCCACCAGCAAGGAATCGCATTGCGCCAGCGGGCGCGCGATCAGCAGGGGCGACGGTTCGCTGCTGATGCGAATGGCCAGGTCGATCCGTGCTTCCACCAGGTTGAGCGCGCCTTCGTTCAGGTTGAGATCGATATGCAGGCGCGGATGGCGCGCCAAAAAGCGCGTGAGCGCCTGCGCCAGCTGCGCGTGTCCGAACGACATGCTGCAGGTAACGCGCAACTGTCCGCGCAGCTCGCCGCCGCTGGCGGTGTCATCTTCCATCTGTTCGCTTAAGGACAGCATCTGCTGGCTGCGCCGCAAGCAGTTCTCGCCGGCATCGGTGAGCGTGACGCGCCGCGTGGTCCGTTGCAGCAAGCGCGTGCCCAGCCACTTTTCCATTTCCGACACATAGCGCGTGACCATGGCCCGCGACATGTCGAGCTTGTCCGCGCTGGCGCTGAAGCTGCCGCTGGTGGCCACCTCGATGAAGACACGCATTGCTGTGATTCGATCCATTTGTCCGATCCATGAAACAGTCATGCGCAGTTTAACCCGTTTATCGGCGCTAACGACATCATTACACTGGCCGCTTCCGTACAACAACTTTATTGGAGTCACCATGTTCCGCACCACCGCCATTGGCGCCGCCCTGACCCTGGTCTTTACCAATGCGCTGGCCGCGCCCGCCCTGCAAACCAAGGTCTACAACGCCGATGGCGCCAGTTTCAACGTCAATTCGACCTTGATTTATGGCGAAACCGAAGCCATGGTGATCGACGCCGGCTTCACCCGCGCCGACGCGCTGCGCATCGCCGCCAACGTGCTCGACAGCGGCAAGCAGCTCACCACCATCCTGGTCAGCCAGGCCGATCCGGATTACTACTTCGGCGTGGACACGCTCAAGCAGATTTTCCCCAAGGCGCAAGTGGTCGCCACGCCGCAAGTGATCGAGAAAATCAAGGAAAAGATGGCGGCCAAGGTGGCCTTCTGGACCCCCAAGATGGGCCTCAACGCCCCGGCCGCGACCAGCCTGCCGACCGCGCTGCACAACATGACGCTCATGGTCGATGGCCAGGCGGTCGAAGTGCGCGGCACGCAGGGCGCGCTGGCCCATCGTCCGTACGTATGGATTCCATCGATCAAGACTCTTACCGGCACCATCGGCGTGTTCGGCAAGCTGCACCTGTGGATGGCGGATGCGCCAACGGCGGCGCAACGCAGCGCGTGGAGCGCCCAGCTCGACGACATGGCCGCGCTGAAACCGGCCGTGGTCATTCCGGGGCACATGAAGGCGGGCACGCAACTCGACCAGAGCAGCATCGCCTACACCCAAGGCTACCTCAAGACTTACGAGACAACGCTGGCGGCCACGGCCAACAGCGCCGAGCTGATCGCGCGCATGAAGAGCGCCTATCCCGACGCGCCACCGGGCCTGGCGCTCGATATCGGCGCCAAGGTCAGCAAGGGCGAGATGACATGGTAAACACCTCGTCCGTCGCGTGAAACATGAGAATCATGCAGAAATTGGCCGCCTGGTTCTCCCCGAATCCTGGCGCATCGTGGTGGGCCTTCTTTATTGCTTGGTCTAATGGAGAGTAGCAAAACAGGGCGTCGTCGAAGACCATGCTGCCGTCCGGCTTTTCCAGGAAATCCCGCAGGCGCCGATAGGCCGGATCGGCTTCGTCGAAAGGCACGTCGATATACAGTTGCCCGAGGTAAGGGCCAATCAATTCGGTACTGCCAACATGGCCGCAGCAAGTCCACGCGTAATTGTGTGCGTCGAGGCATCCACTGGGTGCTACCAACATGCACTTTTGGGAAGACGGCCGTTGCGAAGTTTGCAATGCGCGGATCGCGCTGGAGGTTGGGGTGCATGCAGCCTGCCACAAACGGATCAGGCCTCTAAACAAAAAAAGCAGTTACGATTGCTCGTAACTGCTTCATTTGATATGACTAATTCTTGGTAGGCCGTGCGGGATTCGAACCTGCGACCAACGGATTAAAAGTCCGCTGCTCTACCAGCTGAGCTAACGACCCAAGGTAAAACGTACAACGGTCAAAAAAAGCAATGGCGATCGCTCGCAACTGCTTTCAATGCTTACTGCGAATTCGTGGTAGGCCGTGCGGGATTCGAACCTGCGACCAACGGATTAAAAGTCCGCTGCTCTACCAGCTGAGCTAACGACCCCGAAAGAGGCAATATTATAGCTGGCGATTTCGATTTCCGCTAGGAAGTTTTGCAACAGCTGTTGTCGCGCCCCGCTTCAGGTCAGCTTGGCGGTGACTTTGAGTACTTCCTCGGCCGTGGTCATCCCCTCGATGATCTTGTATGCGCCGGCAATGCGCAGCGGTTTCATGCCGTCGTCCACGCTTTGCTTGCGCAAGGCCGCCAGGTCGGTCTGCTTGCCGATCATGTTGGTAAAGCCTTCCGTCACCGTCAGCAACTCGTACAGGCCGGTACGGCCGCGGAAACCCGTCTGGCGGCATTCCGGGCAGCCGATCGGCCGGTACACCACCTCTGGCTTGGGAATGTTCCAGGAGCCGCCGATGCTCTCCCACACATCGTCGTTGAGCTCGCCGCCAGGCGCCTTGCACAGCGGGCACAGGGTGCGCACCAGGCGCTGCGCCATGATGCCGATCAGCGTCGCTTCCAGCAGGTAATGCGGCACGCCCAGTTCCAGCAGCCGCATCACGGCCGAGGGCGCATCGTTGGTGTGCAGGGTCGACAGCACCAGGTGGCCCGTCAAGGCCGCCTGGATCGCCATTTCGGCCGTGGCCAGGTCGCGGATCTCGCCCACCATGATGATGTCGGGATCTTGCCGCATCAGCGCCCGCACCCCCTCGGAAAAGCCGAGGTCGACGCCGGGCTGCACCTGCATCTGGTTGAACGAGGGTTCGACCATCTCGATCGGGTCTTCCACCGTACACACATTGACTTCGGTGGTGGCCAGCGCCTTGAGCGTGGTGTACAGGGTGGTGGTCTTGCCCGAGCCGGTCGGGCCGGTCACCAGGATGATGCCGTGCGGGCGCGTGGTCAGCCCGTCCCAGCGCGCCGCGTCGTCCGCCGGAAAGCCGAGCTCGGGCAGGGTCTTGACCACCACTTCCGGATCGAAAATCCGCATCACCAGCTTTTCGCCGAAGGCGGTCGGCATGGTCGACAGGCGCAGCTCGACTTCCTGGCCGCCGCTGGTGAGGGTCTTGATGCGGCCGTCCTGCGGGCGGCGCTTTTCGATCACATCCATGCGCCCGAGCAGCTTGATGCGCGCCGTCATGGCAATCATCACCACCGCCGGCACCTGGTAGACCTGGTGCAGCACGCCATCGATGCGGAAGCGCACCGAGGCAATCTCGCGCTTCGGTTCGAGGTGAATATCGGAAGCGCGCTGCTCGAAGGCGTACTGCCACAGCCAGTCGACGATGTTGACCACGTGCTGGTCGTTGGCGTCGAGCTTGTTCGACTTGCCCAGTTCGACCAGTTGTTCGAAGTTGTTGCGCAGCGCCAGGTCCTGGCCCTTGGACTTGTTGGCGTCCTTGATCGACTTGGCCAGGCTGAAGAACTGCGAAATATATTGCGAAATTTCCAGCGGGTTGGCGATCACCAGCTCGATCTTGCGCCGCGATACCTTGGTGATCTCGCCTTCCCACTCGACCGAAAATGGTTCGGCGGTGGCCACCACCAGGGTGGTGCCGTTCAGTTCGATCGGCAGGATGTTAAAGCGCGCGGCATAGCTCGCGGTCATCACGTCGGCCACTTTGGTGAAGTCGATCTTGAGCGGGTCGATGCGGATAAACGGCAGCCTGACCTTGCCCGCCGCCCATTCGGTGAGCACGTCGAGCGTGAGCAGGCGCTGCGGGGCGATAGCCGAGACCAGCTTGCACTGAGCCACGGCCGAGAGCGGATGCATGGAGCCCACCGCCGTTTTGAGAATGCCCTGGGCCTGCGCGTAATTGGCCTTGACGTTGACCTTTTCCACGATGCCGTCGGCCAGCAGCCACGAAAAGATCGCCTGCAGGTCGAGCGACTTGGGGGTGGTCCGCTTGGGCGGCGCGCTGGCTACTTGATGTTCTGCGTTCAATCCGTTTTCTCCGATGGCTTTGGCACTTACTTGGGCGCCAGCAGGCCCTTGACCCACGATTTGGCCGGCAGCTTGGTGGCCGTGACGATCTGCGCGGCGCGCGCGGCGAGCGCCTCGGGGTCGATTGCCGGACGTTGCTTGAAGCACAGGGCGACCACGTTGCCGTCATGGACTTCCGGCAGGCAGATCACATGAGCGAAGGCAAATTTCATCGCCTTGATATTGCGTGCGAAGCTGGGATGGTCGCCGAACAGGTTGACGGTCATGATGCCGCCCTCGCGCAGGCAGGCGTTGCACGCCTGGTAGAACTCGGGCGTGTCGAGCACCGGGCCGCGCGCGGTGGCGTCGTACAGGTCGCATTGCAGCACGTCGAAGGCCTCGGCGTTGGCGGGATCGTTGACGAAGTCGAGCGCATCCATGTCGAGCACGCGCAGGCGCTCGTCTTCGGGCGGCATCTTGAACATCGAGGCGCAGATGGCGATGACGGACGGGTTCAGTTCGACCGCCGTCACCGTTGCCTCGGGAAAGGTCTTGTAGCAGTATTTGGTCAGGGTGGCCGTGCCCAGGCCGAGCTGGGCGATGGCGCGCGGGGCCGCGATGAACAGCATCCAGGCCATCATTTGCTGGGCATATTCGAGTTCGGGCCAGTCGGGTTTGCGGATGCGCATGGCGCCCTGCACCCATTCGGTGCCGAAATGCAGATAACGCACGCCGTCCTGTTCGGAGAGGGTGACGGGCGCAAACTTGGGCTTACGGGCTGGACGGCGCGAGGATTCGGCCTGTTCGATGGATTTTCGTTTGATGAGCATAGGACGCCTGATTCGATCGCCCATTATCGGTGGATGGCTTACTGGAGTGCAAGCTAAATGCGGGAGGGCCAAGATGCTATCGTCAAAACGTCGTCCCCGCGCAGGCGGGGACGACGATTGTAAAATTGGCGGGTTTGTTAATGGCAGTTACTGCCCGCGCTCCGGCTCCACCGACACGCGCAGGCGGATGCGCTGGCCCGGGTCGCGGTCCATCAGGCTGGTGTACGTCTGCCCGCGATAGTCGTACGTGACATCGTAGCCCATCGTGCGCGACTCGTACGCATCGACCATGCGGCACTGGCGCACCGCCTGTTCCTGCATGTATTGCTGCTGGGCCTGCACCGGGCGGCCGTTATTGTCGACCCGGTCGCCCACCACCGCGCCAGCGATGGCGCCGGCCGCCGTGGCTGCCGCGCGGCCACTGCCGCCGCCGACCTGGTTGCCCAGCAAGGCGCCGGCGATGCCGCCGATGATGGCGCCGCCCGCACTACGCTGCTGCGGCTGCTGCTGTACCGGCACCTGGACGTACTCGGTCTTGCATTCTTCGCGCGGCTGGCGGATCTGCTCGACCCGCGGCTGGACGCGGATCACGCGCCCGTAGTCGGCGAATTCGCTGGCCTGGGCAAACGGCAGGGCGCAAAAGCCCAGGGCTGTCACGATCAGTTTGGTGTGCATGTTCATGGGATACCTCGTTGTAGGGTAAGACAATGTAAGAGGGCTCTGAGTTCCAAGCCTGAGAACCACGACACCATGGTAGTCCTGTCAGCCCCGATTTTGAAATCCGCATGGCAACAATTTGTAACAGCGGAGAAGACGGACGGTAGCGGCAGCAGAATCGGGCGCCCTTGCATCGCAAGTCCTCCAAATTAGCGTCATTCTAGAGAAATTGCTCTGATTTATTACAAATGTTGTGGTTCAAATCACATTCGGGTTGATTCAGTAACCACAAAACGTTACCCTTATACGATTAGGGGGTATATTGGCGGGTGGCAACGGTAGCAGGAGATCGGCGTTTTCCCCGGTAAGCGCGACGCATCGGCAACAATAGTACTGAAACGCACCCGACCACACCAGGACGACTTGAGGGAAAAATGAGTTTGTTGATTACAGTGCCGCCCAATCTTGTGCAGTCCATCCGTGCCTTCCGTGTCGTGGAACTGCAAGAAGAAGCAGTCCGGCTGGGACAGCATTTCCTGTACGCGCACTGCGCCGATACACTGACCAAGCAGCAGGTGTGCGGACGCATCGCCGAGAATTTCTATTTTCCCAAGCCTTGCGGCAAGAACTTCGACGCCCTGCGCGCATGCCTGACCGATACCATTCATCAAGCCGGCGCCCAGCCGGGTTTTATTGTGGTTCTCGAACAATTGCCCAATACGCAGAAATTCGACAAGGAAGCGCGCGAAACCCTGCTCGACGTGTTCCGCGACGCCGCCGACTACTGGGCCGAGAAAAAAGTGCCGTTCCGCGTGTTTTACTCCTTCGAATAAGCGTTTTGCGGCGTCAGGCGGGGCAGCGGGCCGCCAGCCTATCCGTGCTGCGCTGCAACAATTGCATCCCTGTTTATTGGTCCGGCCAGCCGCTCAGGGTACAATGCGCGCTATGAAAAACATTGTGATCCTCATTTCCGGGCGCGGCAGCAACATGGAAGCCGTCGTCCATGCTGCTCGGGAAGAGCAGTGGCCGGCGCGTATCGCGGCCGTCATCAGCAACAAGGCTGACGCCAAAGGGCTCGAGTTTGCCCAGGAACACGGTATCCCGACCGCCGTGGTCGCCAACAAGGAATTCGCCACGCGCGAAGCGTTCGACGCCGCCCTGCAAGCAAGCATCGACGGCTTTGCGCCCGACCTGGTGGTGCTGGCCGGCTTCATGCGCATCCTCACGCCAGGCTTCGTGGCCCATTATGACGGGCGCATGCTCAATATCCACCCCTCGCTGCTGCCGCTGTTTCCCGGCTTGCATACCCACCAGCAGGCGCTCGACGCCGGCGTGGCCAGGCACGGCGCCACCGTGCATTTCGTCACCGCCGAACTCGATCACGGCCCGGCCGTGCTCAAGGCGGAAGTCGACGTGCTGCCGGGCGATACCCCGGATACACTGGCCGCGCGCGTGCTGGTGCAGGAGCACACGCTGTACCCGCGCGCGATCCGCCTGTTCGTCGAGGACCGGCTCAGCATCGATAACGGCGACGTTCGCATCGCCGATACAACACATAATTAACCAAGGAATACCATGAGATTGCCACCAGCGATTCTCGCCAATACAGAAGAAGTATTGCGCGAGATCTTGCGTTTTTCGGCGCCCGCCGACACCACCCTGTCGCGCTACTTCAAAGACCACCCACGCCTGGGCTCGCGCGAGCGCGGCGCCGTGGCGGAAGGCATTTACGCCATCCTGCGCAACAAATCGTTCTTCACCGACTTCGCCGAAGCGACTTCCAGCCCGACCATGCGCCGCCTGACCATCCTCGGCCTGGCTGAAGCGGTCGGCGTCGATTCGCTGGGCGGCCTGACCGAAGAAGAAACCGAATTCCTCAACCGCATCGCGCAAATCGACCGTAACCTGATGCCGCCGCAAATGCGCTCGAACCTGCCGAAGTGGCTGTTCGACAAGTTCGTGGCCCAGTACGGCGAAGCCGAAACGCTGGCCCTGGCGCACGCCCTGAACCAGCCCGCGCCGCTCGACCTGCGCGTCAATTCGATCAAGGCCACGCGCGACGACGTTGTCGCCGGCCTGGCCGAAGCGCCGATCGAGGCGATGCCGATGCCGTACGCGCCGCTCGGCCTGCGCGTGCTCAAAAAGCCCACCCTGCAAAACCTGCCGCTGTTTAAGAGCGGTGCGATCGAGGTGCAGGACGAGGGCAGCCAGGTATTGAGCCAGATCGTCGGCGCCAAGCGCGGCGAGATGGTGGTCGATTTCTGCGCCGGCGCCGGCGGCAAGACCCTGGCGCTGGGCGCGCTGATGCGCAACACGGGCCGCTTGTACGCCTTCGACATCTCGGAAAAACGCCTCGCCAAGCTCAAGCCGCGCCTGGCGCGCAGCGGCCTGTCGAACGTGCATCCGGTGCAGATCGCGCACGAACGCGACGCCAAGATCAAGCGCCTGGCCGGCAAGATCGACCGCGTGCTGGTCGACGCCCCGTGCTCGGGCCTGGGCACCTTGCGCCGCAATCCGGACGTGAAATGGCGCCAGAAAGTCGAAGCCGTCGCCGAAATGCAGGAAAAGCAAGCCTCGATCCTGGACGGCGCGGCGCGCCTGCTCAAGGGCGGCGGACGCCTGGTGTACGCCACCTGCAGCCTGCTGGACGAAGAGAACGAGTTCATCGTCACGCAATTTTTGGCCGCACACCCGGAGTTCGATCTGGTGCCGATGAGCAAAGTGCTCGCCGAGCAAAAAATCGACCTGGACATGGGCGACTATCTCAAGCTGATGCCGCACAAGCACCAGACCGACGGCTTCTTCGCCGCCGTAATGGAACGCAAGCCAATGGCCCCGAAGCCACCGAAAGACAAGCCGGCTGACGACGCCGACGCCGACGCCGACGAATAACACCGACCAGCCCATGCCCTTATCGAACGTTCTGTCCGACCTGATCGAGGATTTCGACAAACCCATCTTCTTGTACCAGGCTGGGGCCATCGCGGTGTGTATCGTACTTGGATGGGGGCTCGGTTATGCGATCCGGCGCGCCTGGCTGCGCGGCCGCTCCGGAAACGGGGTGGTGCAGATAGGGGTGGAAAGTTTCTCCTATGTGCTCAGTCCGCTGGCGGTGGTCGGGTTTCTTGCCATCGCCAAACTGCTGTTCGTGGCGGAACGCTACAATGTACACTTGCTGCGCCTGGCGCTGCCGCTGTTCGCCTCGCTGGCGGTGATCCGCCTGGCGTTCTACCTGATGCGGCGCGTCTTCGCGCGCCACGGCCCGGTCGGGGCCGCCATTCTCACCTTCGAAAAAATCTTCGCCATGCTGGTCTGGCTGGCTGTGGCCCTGTACATCGCCGGACTGTGGCCGGATGTGTTCGACTTCCTCGACCATACCAAGCTGCCGATCGGTAAACACGGGGGAATCTCGCTGGCCGCGATTTTCCAGGCCGTGGTGTCGGTCGTGATCCTGCTGATGCTGGCCTTGTGGGCCGGCGCTTCGCTGGAAGAGCGCCTGATGGGCGTGCAGGGCATCCACACTTCGTCGCGCGCCGTGATCGGGCGCCTGAGCCGCGCCGTGCTGATCATTATTGCCGTGCTCGGCAGCCTGACCCTGGTGGGCATCGACCTGACCGTGCTGTCGGTGTTCGGCGGCGCGCTCGGCGTCGGCCTGGGCCTCGGCATGCAAAAAATCGCCAGCAATTATGTGTCGGGCTTCGTGATCTTGCTCGAACGCAGCCTGGCCATCGGCGACATGATTTCGGTCGATAAATTCACCGGCAAGGTCACCCATATCAATACCCGCTACACCGTCCTGCAAGGGCTCGACGGGGTGGAAACGGTGTTGCCGAACGAAATGCTCATTTCCGGCCCGGTACAGAATCAATCGCTGTCGAACCGCTCGATCCGGGTGGCGACCACCATCACTGTGGCCTACGACAGCGACCTGGCGCTCATCATGCCCCTGCTCGAACAGCAGCCGCAGGGCGTGGAACGGGTGCTGGACGATCCGGCGCCTGGCGTCTCGCTGAGCAAATTCGGCGCCGACGGCTACGACCTGGAAGTCGGTTTCTGGATCCGCGACCCCGAAAACGGCCGTGGTGGTGTCATTTCCGAGGTCAACAAGAAGATTTACGCCCTGGTCCAGGCCGGCCAGATCAAGCTGGCGTATCCTGCGCGCGACACGCGCTTGCTCGATGCCCAGATGATGACGGTGCTGGCCGGCATGGCGCGTCCCGTACCGGAGAGCGTGGAAACCCCGCCCCCCAGCCCGCAATGAGCCGCAATGAGCCTGGGCTGGCTGGCGCAAGGTCGTCCGGGTGTGCGCTTCGCGGACGCGGGGGCCGCTTGCGCTGCGTATTCGAGGATTCCTACTGAAATGATTGGTGGGAATCGTACCGTGCGGTACGGTATCGTCGTAAAATGGCTCACTCGATCGTTTCCATGCGGCATGGTCGAGATGCCAACGATCACCATTTTGGAGCGGGAATGAATTTGTTTAGCACCACCTTGAACGCTGTGCTTGAGTTTATGTCGACCGGCCTGGTTGGCCTGTCCGGCTGGGAAGTCGTGATTTACACGCTGATCGTGACGCATATCACGATTGCCAGCGTCACCATCTATCTACACCGTCACCAGGCGCACCGCGCCCTGGACCTGCATGCGATTCCGAGTCATTTCTTCCGTTTCTGGCTGTGGCTGACCACGGGCCAGGTCACCAAGGAGTGGGCCGCGATTCACCGCAAGCACCACGCCAAATGCGACACCGCCGAAGATCCGCACAGCCCGGTCACGCGCGGCATCCGCAAAGTCTTGTTCGAAGGCGCCGAGCTGTATCGCGCCGAGTCGAAAAACCTGGAAACGATGGAAAAGTACGGCCACGGCACCCCGACCGACTGGATCGAGCGTCATCTGTATACCCGTTTCAGCTGGCAGGGCGTGGCAGCGCTGCTGGTCATCAATTTTGCCTTGTTCGGCGTGATCGGCGTGACCATCTGGGCGATCCAGATGGCATGGATTCCGATTACCGCGGCCGGCATCATCAACGGTATTGGCCACTATTGGGGTTATCGCAATTACGACTGCTCCGATGCGGCCACCAACATCATCCCGTTCGGCATCCTGATCGGCGGCGAAGAGCTGCATAACAATCACCACACCTTTGCCACCTCGGCCAAGCTGTCGTCGAAATGGTACGAATTCGATATTGGCTGGTTCTATATCCGCGTGCTGGAAACGCTGGGCCTGGCCAAGGTGAAGAAAGTGGCGCCGAAGCCGGCTTTCGAGCCCGGCAAGACGGTGGCCGACCTGGAGACCTTGCAGTCGGTGATCGCCAACCGCTATGACGTGATGGCCAAATACGCCAAATCGGTCAAGCAAGCCTGGCGCGAAGAGTTCGAGCACCTGAAGCACAAGGCCGAGCTGGAAGCACGCTTCCTGAAGTCGTCGCGCAAGCTGTTGCAGCGTGAGCCGGGCAAGCTGGAAGATCCGCAGAAACAGCAGTTGATCGAGTTGTTCCAGCATAGCAAAGCGCTGGAAACGATGCACCAGATGCGCGTGGAACTGGGCGCGATCTGGGAGCGCTCGCACTTCACGCGCGACCAGTTGCTGCAGCAGTTGCAGGACTGGTGTGCCCGCGCTGAAGCGTCGGGCATCAAATCGCTGCAGGAATTCTCGCTGCGCCTGCGCAGTTACGCATAAGGCCCGCTGCTTCCATAGCGGCCAGCATCATGACGGCGGTCTTCATCCCGCTGCCCCCAGAACCGTCATTCCCGCGCAGGAATGACGGTTTTGCAGTTTACAGCCGCAGGCGCAATGGCGGCCGCTTTATCATCCAAGGGTAAGCCCATGACCAAGAAAATCGCCATCCTGTTCGTTTGCATGGCCAATTACTGCCGTTCCCCGACCGCCGAGGGCGTGTTCCGCAGCCGCGCCAGCGCCGCCGGCCTGGACCCGTTCCTGCTGATCGATTCGGCCGCCACCTCGAACTACCGGATCGGCCACGCGCCCGACCCGCGTTCGAGCGATCACGCCGCCCGTCGCGGCATCGACCTGACGAGCCAGCGCGCGCGCCAGATCACCCTGGCCGATTTCGAGCACTTCGATCATATCTATGGCATGGACCTGCAGAACATCGCCATGCTCAAAAGCGCCTGCCCGCCGCAATACCACCACAAGATCGGCCTGCTGATGCAGTTCGCCACCCGTTCGGATGCGGACGTGGTGCCCGATCCATACGGGGGCGACATCGATGGGTTCGAACTGGTCCTCGACTGTATTGAAGACGCCGCCGACGGCCTGGTGGCCAGCCTGCGCACGCGCATCGACGCACAAGGCGCCGCTGCATAAGACAAAAGAGCCGCAGAAAACAAAAGAGCCGCGCACTTGCGTGGCGGCTCTTCTGGTACTGAAATCGGGATCGCGGATTACTTGATCTTGGTTTCTTTGTACATCACGTGCTTGCGTGCTTTAGGATCGAACTTCATGATCTCCATTTTAGCAGGCATCGTGCGTTTGTTTTTATCGGTGGTGTAGAAGTGACCCGTACCTGCGGTCGATTCCAGCTTGATTTTGTCGCGGCCAGTTTTTGCCATGATAGCTCCCTAATTAAACTTTTTCGCCACGGGCACGCATGTCGACCAGCACGGCATCGATGCCGACTTTGTCGATTACGCGCAGACCGGCGTTGGACAGGCGCAGGGAGACCCAGCGGTTTTCCGATTCCACAAAAATACGACGGTTTTGCAGGTTAGGCAAAAAACGACGTTTCGTTTTGTTGTTAGCGTGGGAGACGTTGTTACCAACCATCGGGCCCTTGCCAGTTACTTGGCAAACACGTGCCATAGCGCACTCCTTGAATATATCCAAAATTGGAAAAACAAGAGTATAGCGTGAAAAGCGAAGTTAAATCAACGACTTGTGAAAAACAATTGTGTCTTATGCTAGTAGAAATTTAACAATCAGCGATGCTGGCCAAACGCGCGGGTGCGACCACCACGGTGGCTACATCTGCCCGTGCTCGGCGAACGAATGCACATGGGGACCGGCGACAACAAAGTGATCGAGCACGCGCACATCGACCAGCGCCAGGGCTTGCACCAACGAACGGGTCAGCAACAGGTCGGCTTCGCTGGGCTCGGGCACGCCGGACGGGTGGTTGTGCGCCAGCGCCGCCTTCACCACCTCGCGTGGGTGTACGCTGGTGTGGGTCAAGGTGCCGCGAAACATTTCTTCGCAGGCGATCAGGCGATTTTTGACGTCCAGGAACAACACCAGGAACGATTCGTGTGGCTGGCGCCCCAGTTGCATGCGCAGGTATTGGCGCACCGCTTCCGGCGAGCCCAGGACTTCACCGCTTTCGAGGCGCTCGCCGATGGCGCGCCGGGCCAGTTCCATCACGGCCTGCAATTGCGCGAACTTGGCCGGCCCGAGCCCATGCACCGTCGAAAACTGGATCAGGCTGGCGCCGAACAGGCCGTTGATCGAACCGAAGCGCAGCAGCAGATCGCGACCCAGCTCGACCGCGCTTTTGCCGCGCACGCCCACGCGCAGGAAGACAGCCAGCAATTCCGGATCGGACAAGGCTGCCGCGCCTTCGCTGATGAGCCGCTCGCGCGGACGCTGCTGTTCGGGCCAGTCCTTGATTCCCATCCTGCCTCCAATTCAATGTTAAACTTGCAACTTGGTGAGCGTCAGGCGAACGACGATCGACGCGCTTATCAAATGTTCAGTTCGCTTGTGGGATCGCAGCACGACATACCATTATCGGCGTGCTGAGGCGCGCCTTACTGATCCCGCCATGACAATCGGCGGGAACCTGGAGTGCATTTTGACATCGACGGATGCTTGCATGCGAATCATCGCCCTGGCAGGAATGGCCCTGCTGATCCCCCTGGCCCAGGCCGCGCCCGCCGCACCGGCGCAGCGCTGGATCGACGGCAGCGAGGTCATCCTGCGCGCCGGGCCGCAGTCCGACGCCGCCGCCGTGGCCCGCCTGCCGCACAACAGCGCGGTCACCCTGGTGCGCGAAGAAAGCGCGCTCGGCTACTGCGCAATCCGCACCGCCGACGGCACCGCCGGCTACACCGCCTGCCGCTATCTGATGCGGGCACCGGTCGTTGCCGTCGTTGCGCAGGGAAAGCCGCGCCCGGAAGAGTCTGATCCGGAGCGCGCGTTCTGGCAGCAGCCGGACTGGAGCAACCTTGAGCGTTACGCGCAATCGCTGCGGGAGCGCAACCTTCGGATCAAGCAACAGGGACCGTTCCCGCGCAGCGAGGCGCTGGAAAAAATGAAGGTGCGCCTGGCGCTGGGCATGGACGCCGCCAAACCGGCGCCGTTTGCCGACTGGATCGAGCTCAAACGCGCGGCGCTGCGCTTGCGCGCGCACGACAAAGCCGGAGCGAAACAAGCGTGGCAAATCGCCGCCGACCTGCGCGAGCAGGTTGGACTGTCCTCCAGCGAGCTGTTCAACAGCGACGAGGCCGCCGGCCGGCGCCGTCTGTCCGGCGTGATCGGCGCGCTCGAGTTCAGCGCGGTGACGCCCTCGCTGTTGCGCAGCGAAGCCCAGGTGGCGCCGCCGGCCAGCACGGCCGAACAGGCGGGCGGGCGCTTCGGCATCAAGTTCCGGCAGCAGGTCAAGCCGCGTCCCAAGCCCGCCCAGGTGAATGAAGACGACGAGTCGCCGGGCCTCTACGATATGCTCAGCCGCACCGATGCCCTGGTGCGCCCCGTGCAGCGGGTCCAACTCGATCGCGACGGCGCCCTGCGCGTCCAGCCCAGCCTGATTCGCAAGACCGAAACCTTGTGGCGCCATGCCGATGCCCCCGAATGCCAGGGCTGGGTTCCCGGCTTTGCCTACGGCGCGGCCGACGCCGGCCCGTGGCGTTTCTTCGGCAAGCTGGCCGCCGCCAACAAGAAAGCCAACACCCAGCCGCCCGGCAGCCTGTTCGCTTTTTACACCACACTCGACTTGCCGCCCGGCCCGGCCAAGGTCAGCGAGACGCACATGACGCTCGAACGCGCCGGTACCGGTTTTGTCAAAGGCACCCATCTGTACTACGACCTCGATGCCGACGGCATGGCCGACCTGGCCATCTGGGAAGGGGAGGGCAAGGGGCCCGGCGATATCGAACGGGGCAGCACCGCCACCGACGACCGCTGGTACCGCCTGGTGCTGGTCAACATCAACGGGGCCTGGAAAGTGCTCGGCAGCGACTATTTCAGCGACGGCTGCGGCTGCTGAACAGTCGCCCCGCTTGCGCACTTGCCCGCAATCAAATCCGGGCAAGCGAGACCGTTCGGGCCATGGTGGCTTACAATGTCGCTTTGCACGCCTCGATACCGACCATGTCCACTACCACCCCCGCCGTCGTCACCGAATCGGCCTACCTGACCCTGCACTACCGCCTGGCCACGCAAGACGGCGCCGATCTGATCACGACCTTCGCCGGCAATCCGGCCACCCTGATGATGGGCAGCGGCCAGCTCGCGCCTTTCCTCGAAACTTGCTTGCTGGGCTTGCCGGAAGGCACGCACCAGACCTTCCAGCTGGCCCCGGCGCAAGCTTTCGGCGAGCGCAACCCGGAGCTGGTGCGCGATGTCTCGCGCGCCACCCTGGACGAGAATTCCGCCCCCGGCGCCGACTATCAAGTCGGCGACCTGGTCGACTTCGCCGCCCCGGGCGGCGGCCGTTTCGCCGGCGTGCTGCGCCAGTTCGGCGAGGATGCGGTGACGTTCGACTTCAACCATCCTTTGGCTGGCCAGTCGCTGCAATTCGAAGTACGCCTCATTTCGGTACTTTGATTGTCGTTACACATATAACTGTTGTATAGAACGTTGTTTAAATAAGCGTTGTTTTAATAAGACAAAGAGGTTCATCATGGACAGCGAAATTCTCCTGGCCCAGCCGCGCGGTTTTTGCGCCGGCGTCGACCGCGCCATCGAAATCGTCGAGCGCGCCCTGCAACAATTCGGCGCGCCCATCTACGTGCGTCACGAAATCGTGCACAACGCCTACGTGGTCGAAGACTTGCGCAACAAGGGCGCGATCTTCATCGAGGAGCTTGACGATGTCCCGGCCGGCAACACCCTGGTGTTTTCGGCCCACGGCGTCTCGAAAGCGGTGCGCGCCGAAGCCGAAGCGCGCGGGCTGACCATTTTCGACGCCACCTGTCCGCTGGTGACCAAGGTACACGTCGAGGTCGCCAAGATGCGGCGCCAGGGTTGCGAGATCGTCATGATCGGCCACGACGGCCATCCGGAAGTCGAAGGCACCATGGGCCAGACCGAGGAGGGCATGCACCTGGTCGAAACCGTGGCCGACGTGGCCACCTTGCAAGTGAAGACCCCCGACCAGCTGGCCTACGTGTCGCAAACCACCTTGTCGGTGGACGACACGGCCGACATCATCGCCGCGCTCAAGGAAAAATTCCCGAACATCATCGAGCCGAAAAAGGGCGACATCTGCTACGCCACCACCAACCGCCAGGAAGCGGTCAAGTTCATGGCGCCCCAGGTGGACGTGGTGATCGTTGTTGGCAGCCCCAACAGTTCGAACTCGAACCGCCTGCGCGAAGTGGCGGAAAAGAAGGGCACCCCCGCTTACATGGTCGACAATGCTTCGCAGATCGATCCGACATGGCTGGTCGGCAAGTTGCGCATCGGCGTGACCGCCGGGGCCTCGGCGCCGGAAGTGCTGGTCCAGGCCGTGATCGACCGCCTCAAGGAACTCGGTGCGCGCAGCGTGCGCGCGCTCGACGGCGTGGAAGAGCATGTCACCTTCCCCTTGCCCAAGGGACTAGACGGTATCAAGGACGGGGTTGCATAACCCAAAGCATGGCCGTTTGTCAAAATTAAATTCGGAACACGTGTGATTTTCCGATATTAGTTTTTTCCAAACCTCGCTATGATGTTGACGCTCGGATGTTTTGTCATCGGGACGTCATGTTCGTTCTGATGACGCACGGTTGCAGCAAAGACATGAAGAACCGCCGCTCCCGTGGCCAGGGACGGCGGCGAGTGTACAAGCGGCGTCAGGCCATGAGCGGCACTACGGGGGTTTCCCCGGGTGCCGTTTTTGTTAGATCGAATTGAAACGGGGTCATCATGGATACCTTTATCCAACAAATTATCAACGGCCTTGTGCTCGGCAGCATGTATGCCCTGGTCGCGCTGGGTTACACCATGGTGTATGGGGTGCTCAACCTGATTAACTTTGCCCACGGCGACGTGCTGATGATCGGCGCCATGGTGGGCTTGTCGATCCTCAAGCTGCTCGATGTGATCGCTCCCGGCCTGCCGGGCTATGTGAACCTGGCCATCGCCATCATCGGCGCCATTCCGGTGTGCATGATTGTGAATGTCTTGATCGAGCGGGTCGCCTACCGGCGCCTGCGCAACGCGCCACGCCTGGCGCCATTGATTACCGCCATCGGCGTATCGATCCTGCTGAACACCTTCGCGATGAAATTCTGGGGCCGTAGCCCACTGTCCTTCCCGCAACTGCTCTCGAGCGAACCGATCCATATTGGCGGCGCCGTGATTTCCCAGACCCAGGTGCTGCTGTTGGCCCTGGCGCTGCTGAGCATGGGCGGGCTGGTCATGCTCGTCGAGAAAACCAAGCTGGGCCGCGCCATGCGCGCCACTGCCGAAAATCCCCGCGTGGCCGGCTTGATGGGCGTCGATGCCAATAAGGTCATCGTGGCCACGTTTGCCATCGGCGCGGCGCTGGCCGCCGTGGCCGGAGTGATGTGGGGCGCCAACTATTCCTCGATTCAGTTTGCGATGGGTTTCTTGCCCGGCTTGAAAGCCTTCTCGGCGGCCGTGCTGGGCGGCATCGGCAATATTTACGGCGCCATGATCGGCGGCATCCTGCTCGGCCTGATCGAAGCGCTCGGCGCCGGCTATATCGGCGACCTCACGGGCGGCTTCCTGGGCAGCCATTACCAGGATATTTTCGCCTTCATCGTCCTGATTATCGTGCTCACGGTGCGCCCTTCCGGCATCATGGGCGAGCGCGTTGCCGACCGCGCCTGAGCGCGAACAGAAAAGGAACATCATGGCTCTGCTCTCATTCAACTTTGAAACCCACCCGCGCCAGGCACGCGTCAACGTCATCGCCTTGCTGCTGGTCTTGCTGATCTTCCCCTTCGTCGCCCAGCATTTCGGCAATTCGTGGGTCCGCATCATCGACATGGCCCTGCTGTACATCATGCTGGCGCTGGGCCTGAACATCGTGGTCGGCTTCGCCGGCCTGCTCGACCTCGGCTACATCGCCTTCTTTGCGGTCGGCGCCTACATGACGGGCCTCTTGGCCTCGCCGCAATTTGCCGCGCTGCTCGAATCGGTGGTCAACCAGTATCCGGTGTTCGGCGAATGGCTGGTGGCGATCATGGGGCCGGAAATCAAGGAGAGCGGCATTCACCTGTCGGTCTGGCTGATCGTGCCGCTGGCGGCGGCCACGGCCGGCTTGTTCGGCGCCTTGCTGGGCGCGCCGACGCTCAAGCTGCGCGGCGACTACCTGGCCATCGTGACCCTGGGTTTCGGCGAGATCATCCGCATTTTCATGAACAACCTGAACGACCCGATCAACTTCACCAACGGTCCGCAGGGCATCAACCTGATCGATCCGATCCGTATTTTCGGGGTCTCGCTTGGCGGCGAAGCGGGTTCGAAAGCGACCGTCTTCATCGGCAGCTACGGCATGCCGTCAGTGAATGCTTACTACTTCCTGTTCCTGGCCATTTGCATCGCGATCGTGTTCATCACCTCGCGCCTGCAACACTCGCGCCTGGGGCGCGCCTGGGTGGCGATCCGCGAAGATGAAATCGCGGCCAAGGCCATGGGCATCAACACCCGCAACGTCAAGCTGCTCGCGTTCACCATGGGCGCCTCGTTCGGCGGGGTGGCCGGCGCGCTGTTCGCCTCGTTCCAGGGTTTCGTCTCGCCGGAATCGTTTTCGCTGACCGAATCGATTGCCGTGCTGGCGATGGTGGTGCTGGGCGGGATCGGCCATATTCCGGGCGTCATCCTCGGCGGCGTGCTGCTGGCGGCCTTGCCCGAAATTTTGCGCCATGTGGTCGAGCCGCTCCAGATGGCGCTGTTCGGCACCGTGGTGGTCGAATCGGAAGTGATTCGCCAGGGACTGTACGGCTCGGCGCTGGTGGGCATCATGCTCAGCCAGCCCGCAGGCCTGTGGCCGGCGCCCAAGCACGAAGACCGGCCCGAAGCCGCCGACACCAACAAAACCGGCGAGTTGCCGGCCTGATGGCGGCGTGAGGATATCCAGATGAGCGAACAAGTCATTCTCCACATCGACGGCGTGAACAAGCGCTTCGGCGGTTTGCAAGCGCTGACCAACGTCGGCATCAAGATCACGAAGGGCCAGATTTACGGCCTGATCGGCCCCAACGGCGCCGGCAAGACCACGTTCTTTAATGTGATCACCGGGCTGTACCAGCCCGATACCGGCACCTTCGAGCTGGCCGGCAAACCGTATTCGCCGTCGGCCCCGCACTTGGTGGCCAAGGCCGGCATTGCCCGTACCTTCCAGAACATCCGCCTGTTCGGCGAGATGACGGCGCTCGAAAACGTGATGGTCGGCTGCCACGTGCGCACCCACCAGGGCGTGTTCGGCGCGGTATTCCGGCACAAGGCGGCGCGCCTCGAAGAAGCGGCGATCCGCGCGCGCGCGCAAGAACTGCTCGATTTTGTCGGCATTGGTGCGTTTGCCAAGCGCACCGCCAAATTCCTGTCGTACGGCGACCAGCGCCGCCTGGAAATCGCGCGCGCGCTGGCGACCGACCCGCAACTGCTGGCGCTCGACGAACCGGCCGCCGGCATGAACGCGACCGAAAAACTGGCGCTGCGCGAGTTGCTCATCAAGATCAAGAACGAAGGCAAGACCGTGCTGCTGATCGAACACGACGTCAAGCTGATGATGGGGCTGTGCGACCGCATCACCGTGCTCGAATACGGCAAACCCATCGCGGAAGGCTTGCCGGCCGACATACAGAAAAATCCGGCAGTGATCGAAGCCTACCTGGGAGGTGCTCACGCATGAGCGACAATATTTTGAAGATCCAGGGCTTGAAGGTGGCGTACGGCGGCATCAAGGCCGTCAAGGGCATCGACCTGGAAGTCAACAAGGGCGAGCTGGTGACCCTGATCGGGGCCAACGGCGCCGGCAAGACCACCACCCTGAAAGCCATCACCGGCACTTTGCCCGACTGCAAAGTCGAGGGCACGATCAGCTATATGGGCGCCTCGCTCAAGGGTAGCAAGTCGTTCGAGCTGGTGCAGCAGAAACTGGCCATGGTGCCGGAAGGGCGGGGCGTGTTTACGCGCATGTCGATCCACGAAAACCTGCTGATGGGCGCTTACACGCGCAATGACAAGGCCGGGATCGATGCCGATGTGGAGAAGTGGTTCACGGTGTTTCCGCGCTTGAAAGAGCGCGCGGCGCAGATGGCGGGGACCTTGTCGGGCGGCGAGCAGCAGATGCTGGCGATGGCGCGCGCCTTGATGAGCCATCCCAAGCTGTTGTTGCTGGACGAGCCGTCGATGGGCCTGGCGCCGATCATGGTGGAAAAGATTTTCGAGGTGATCCGCGACGTACACAAGCAGGGCATTACGGTGCTGCTGGTGGAACAGAACGCGAAACTGGCGCTGGAAGCGGCCGATCGCGGTTATGTGATGGATTCGGGCGCGATCATCATGGGCGGCAACGCGCAGGACATGCTGCACGATCCGCGCGTGAAAGCGGCCTACCTGGGCGAGGAGTAAGGGCCGCAGGCGTCCTTTTCAGCTCATGCCAGCTGGCGCACACGATCGCACCAGCCATAAAAAAACCCCGCAGCGCGGGGTTGTTCACTTCACGACGACAGCGCCGGATTAACGCTTGGCGGTGGTACGTGCGGCAACGTTCTGTGCAGCCTGGGTGAACTGCGATACCGCTGCGTTCACATTGGTTTCCATGGCTTCTTTCGCTTGCTTGGCGGTCTTGCTCATCTGCTCGTAACCAGCGTTGGCGTTGCCGATCGATGCCTTGATCGCGGCGACCACGTTTTCCGAACCGGCCGGTGCATTCTTGCTCACTTCGTCAACCAGCGAAATCACCTTGCGGTTGGTTTCGGCGATCTGGAACTCGGCGGCTTTGGAAAATTCAGCCTGGGTGCCGGTGGCGATCGCAGCCAGTTGGCGGCTGTACGACATCGCTTTTTCAGCGTTCGGCTGAGCCTGGGCAGCGGTCAGCGAGAAAAATTCTTGTGGGTCCTTGCACGACAGCAGTTGCTTGGTAGCGATCGAGGACTCTTCCAGCGTTGCCTTGGCAGCGGTGATGTTCAGCTCGACCAGCTTTTCAATGCTTTCGAAGGCCTTCGTCGTCAGCGACGAGTACAGCGCAAACTGCGATTCAAAGTTAGCTTTGGTGGCGTTCGAAAACTGCTCAGGGATTGCAAACATATATATTCTCCAAATATTGATTAATAGTATTGTTGATAAATGCTGCGTTGAACCGGTGAGGCAGAAAAATCTGTCAAGCCAAGGCTGAACAATAGGATTGTGCAGCGCAACAAAGTCTATTTTAATGATTTCCCGACCAGAGTCAAGCGAATCTTGTGCAGCGCACAAATCTCTCGTGATCAATGGAAATAGCCGCTCCGCACAGCGCCGGCGGCACGGTTTTCAGGCAGCCGGCAGCCATGCTGTCATAGACAAAACCGGCCTTGATAACATGGCAATGACGCCCATGCTAGACTCGCGGTTCGCGCTGTCCAAACTGTTGATACGGCGCCTTGACGTGTTGACGTCGAGCGCAACCCTTGATATATGTCAAACGAAACGTCTAAAAATGTTGCGCCGCGCCACAGTGCATCCTGGCTGTCGCCGATGCCCGTGTTTTTCGTGCTGTTGTGGAGTACCGGCTTCATCGTGGCCAAGTTCGGCCTGCCGTACGCGCCACCGCTGACCTTCCTGCTGCTGCGCTGCGCGGCGGTGCTGGTGGTGCTGTTGCCCATCGTCCTGATCTGGAAAGCGCCGTGGCCGAAAGGCAGCATCGGCCATATCGCCGTGGCTGGCTTGCTGTTGCAGGCGGGCTACCTCGGCGGCGTCTGGTGCGCCATCAAGCTCGGCATGCCGGCGGGGGTGACCGCCCTGATTGTCGGCATGCAACCGATCCTCACCGCCGCCTGCGCGCCCCTGATCGGCGAGACGGTACGCCCGCGCCAGTGGCTGGGCCTGCTGTTCGGCCTGAGCGGCGTGGCGCTGGTGGTGTATGCCAAGATCACCCTGGTCGGCCTGGCGCCGCTGGCGATCGGCTTTTGCGTGCTGGCGCTGCTGTCGATTAGCGCTGGCACCATGTACCAGAAACATTTTTGCCCGCGCTTCGATTTGCGCACCGGCACCGTGATCCAGTTCGCCTCGACCGTGGCGGTGTTGCTGCCGGTCGCGATCCGGTTCGAAGGGCTCGACTGGTCGCTCAGCGCCATCGCATGGACGCCGCGCTTTGTCGGCGCGTGGATGTGGTCGGTGTTTGTGCTCTCGATCGGCGCCATCTTCCTGCTGTTCCAGTTAATCCGCCGCAGCGATGCGACCCAGGTGACCAGCCTGCTGTACCTGACGCCGCCGACCACGGCCGTGATGGCTTGGCTGATGTTCGGCGAAGCCTTCAGCTGGCTCGGCGTGGCCGGGATGCTGGTGGCGGTCGTCGGTGTGGTGTGTGTTGTCAAAAAATAGGAGAAACAATGTTGGCTAGCAAAGAACAAACCATCGTGGACGCCGCGATCAGCTCGCGCCGTTCGATCCGTGCCTTCCTGCCGACCCCGGTCGCGCGCGACGATATCGCGCAGATCCTGGCAGTGAGCGCGCGCGCGCCGTCCGGCACCAATCTCCAGCCCTGGAAGGTCACCGTGCTGACCGGCCAGGCCAAGGAGAGCTTGTCGCAAGCCATTTTGGCGGTCCACAACGATCCCGAACTGGCCCGCCAGCATGTGGAGGAGTATCCCTATTACCCGCGCGAATGGACCTCGCCCTACATCGAGCGGCGCCGCAAGGTCGGCCTGGACCTGTATTCGCTGCTGGGCCTGGAGCGCGACAACAAGGCCGGCATGCACGCCCAGTTCGGGCGCAACTACCGCTTTTTCGATGCGCCCGTGGGGCTCATTTTCACCATCGACCGGGTGCTGGAGCAGGGCTCGTGGCTCGATTACGGCATGTTCCTTGAAAACATCATGGTCGCCGCGCGCGGGCGCGGGCTCGATACCTGTCCGCAGGCGGCGTTTACCCCGTATCACCAGGTCGTTGCCGAGCATCTTCAACTGCCGCCCACCGAGATGCTGGTGTGCGGCATGGCGCTCGGCTTTGCCGATCCGGACAAGATCGAGAACACCCTGGTGACCGCGCGCGAACCTGTGGCAAGCTTTGTTCGCTTCATGGAATAAACGCGTACACTGTGACGGACGCAAGGAGCGCCCTGGCTACCGACGTTGTAGCCCGGCACAAGACTTCCTCCGAATGTCAAATTCGTTTGCGATTGCTGAGTACTTTGCTAGACTTCAGCGATATAGAGGTCAGCTCGCTTCAAAGGAATTGAGATGTATAAGTTTGTCTTGGGCGCTATCGCTTCCCTGCTGTTCGCTATCACCCCGCCGGTCGAGGCCAAGGTCAAGGCCAAAGCCAAGGCCGGGGTCAGTGCGGGCAAGGTCAAGAAGCAGGCCGTCGGCAAGTCGCGCTTCAAGCGGCGCGAAGTCGCTCCGCGCGTGGTGGCCGACAGTCGCAACACGATGGTGCGCCGTACCGTCATGGTGCGCGGCAAGCGCAAGCTCGTGTACCAGCGCGTGATCGTGGCCGCCTCGCTGCCCGAACGGGCGCGCCAGAGCGCCGGCGACCGTGCCGGCCTGAACCAGACGTCCGACCCGCTCGACCTCAAATCCAACGTGGCCTTCGTGCTCGACCAGAACAATGCCGAGGTATTGTTCGAAAAGAACGCCAATATCGCCTTGCCGATCGCCTCGATCACCAAGTTGATGACCGGCCTGATCGTGGTTGAAGCGCAGCAGGATATGGGCGAGGTGCTCAACATCACCGAGGACGACGTCGATCACGAAAAATTCACCAGTTCGCGCCTGCGCGTCGGTTCCAGGATGACGCGCGCCAACTTGCTGCATATCGCGCTGATGAGTTCAGAGAACCGGGCGGCCGCTGCGCTGGCGCGCAATTATCCGGGTGGCGTGGCGGGGTTTGTCGAGGCCATGAATGCCAAGGCGCGCCAGCTGGGCATGCACGATACGCGCTATGTCGATTCGAGCGGGCTGTCGAGCCGGAATGTGGCCAGCGCGCGCGATTTGGCCAAGCTGGCCATGTTCGCGTACAACCAGCCGCTGCTGCGCCAGTATTCGACCGATCCGAAATCGACTGTCGATGCGGGCGACCGGCTGATGCATTACAACAATACCAACTATCTGGTCGCGATGCCGGATTGGGATATCGGCTTGCAAAAGACCGGCTTCATTAACGAAGCGGGGCGCTGCCTGGTGATGCAGACCGTGATTCAGGGCCGCGCGGTGATCATGGTGTTTTTGGATTCGAAGGGCAAGCAGTCGCGCACCGCCGACGCGGGACGGATGCGGCGCTGGCTGGAAGGCTTGCGTCCGCCCGGTTTGTCGTGAAGTAGCCAGTGGACCGTCATTGCTGCGGGGGCGCCTGGCCCTGCGCGGGAAGTCTTTTCTGCCAATGGCAGGAAGTCATTTCTGCCAATGGCAGGAGTGACACTATACCGGCCCGGTATAGCCCAGGGTGGCCGAAATCTGGCTCGCCGTGCTCACCAGGTCCTCCAGCCATTCTTCCTGCAAGCGATCGGCCGGCGCTGAAATCGACAGGCCGGCAATCAGCTTGCCCGAATCGTCATGGATGCCCGCCGCCATGCAGCGCACGCCCAGTTCCAGCTCTTCGTTATCGCGCGCGTAACCGCGCGTCCTGACCACGCTCAGCTCGCGTTCCAGCTTGCCCAGGTCGGTAATCGAATTCTTGTTATGCCCGGCCAGCCCGGTGCGCGTGGCATACGCCCGGATCGCCTTCGGTTCGTCCACCGACAAAAACAGCTTGCCGGTCGAGGTCAGGTGCAGCGGGCCGCGTCCGCCGATGGCGCGCACCACCTGCATCCCGGAACGCTCCGAAAACGCGCGGTCGATGTACACAATCTCGTCGCCCTGGCGCACCGACAGGTTGATGGTCTGCTGGGTCTTCTTGTGCAGCGAGCGCATGTAGTCGAGCGCCGCTTCGCGCACCGACAGCCGGCTTTTCACCACATTGCCCAGCTCCAGCAAACGCATGCCGAGACGGTAGGTGCCCGGTTCCACCCGGTCCACGAAGCGCGTGATGACCATGTCGTTCAGGATCCGGTGCGCCGTCGAGGGATGCAATCCGGATACCTTGGACAATTCTTTCAGGCTGACCGGATCGGTATAGTTGGCCAGCGCGTCGAGCAAGGCCACCATGCGCTCGATGACCTGGATCGAGGTTTTGGGCGCTTCAACGGGGTCGATTTTCATGATGTGGTTGGTGCAGTGCAGTATATGTCCGTACTTTATACCACAATGTGAAAAGGATTGGCAATTTCCCTTTGCGGCGCGGCAAAGGTGGCGCAGCGGCGGCGGGGCGGGGCATAATGCGTTTTACCTGTTATTTTGAAGAGACTCCATGACCGAGCCTGTCAGTGAATTCAAGAGCAAAAGCGGCCTCAAACGCATCGTGGCGGCGACCGGCTATTCGATCGATGGCTTCAAATCGGCATGGGCAAGCGAGCATGCCTTCCGCCAGGAACTGTTCCTGGTTGTTATCGGCACCGTCATCGCCCTGCTGTTGCCAATTTCTTCCTTCCAGAAACTGTTCCTGGTCGCCGTGCTGGTGCTGGTGCTCATCGTCGAGCTGATCAACTCGGCCATCGAAGCCGTGGTCGACCGCGTCTCGCTCGAACGCCATCCGCTGTCGAAGAATGCCAAGGATTTCGGCAGCGCCGCCGTGATGCTGGCGGTCATGATTGCCGTGGCCTCGTGGGCGGTGGTGCTGTTCAACCGCTTCTACTAAGTCCACTGATCGATTGGTATTGGCCCGCCTTATGCGCGGGCCGCATATCGAACCGCGAAACGATTCCTTCGCTTTCGCCGCATCGCGCCGTATTCTGGTGTTCCAGGAGGTGGCGCCATGACGGAACTCTTTCCCCATTTTCAAGTAATCGTGGTCAGTGGACTGCATGACAGCGGACCGGGCCATTGGCAGTCGCGCTGGCAGCGCCTGCACCCGGAATTCGTGCGCGTGTACCAGGATGATGTCGACCAGCCCGACCTGGCGGCCTGGGCGGCGCGGCTGGACCAGGTGCGGCGCGCCGATCCGCGTCCCGCGCTGCTGGTGGCGCACAGTTTCGGCTGCCTGGCAGCGGTGCACAGCATCGCCCGCCACAGCGAGGGCGTGGCCGGGGCCCTGCTGGTCGCGCCGGCCGATCCCGACAAATTCGGTGTGGCCGAGCGCCTGCCCGCGCTGTCGCTCGATTGCCCTAGCATATTGGTCAGTAGCGCCAACGATCCGTGGATGAGCGCGCCACACGCGGCCTTGTGGGCGCGCCGCTGGGGCAGCGAACTGATCGAGCAGGGCAGGCTGGGACACATCAATGCCGAATCCGGCCTGGGCAACTGGCCGGCCGGTTACAACTATTTGCAGCGCCTGGGCGAATTGGCGCACAATAGGACGCTGGCCTTTTCGGCATGATTGACATCCGCTTTTAGCTTTCGAGCAACTTTCGAACAACTTTCGATGAACGATTGGAGATCACAATGAGTTTACGTTTGGGCGATACCGCTCCCGATTTCGAGCAGGATTCTTCGCTGGGAACGATCAAGTTTCACGAATGGGCTGGCGACTCGTGGGTGGTGCTGTTTTCGCACCCGGCCGATTTCACGCCCGTCTGCACCACCGAGCTCGGCCTGACCGCCAAGCTCAAGCCTGAATTCGACAAGCGCAACGTGAAAGCCATTGCGCTGTCGGTCGATCCGGCCGACCTGCATAAAACCTGGATCAAGGACATTGAAGAGACGCAAAAAACCGTGGTCGGCTTTCCGATCATCGCCGATGCCGACAAGAAAGTGGCCGCCCTGTACGACATGATCCACCCGGAACAGTCGGCCACGGCCACGGTGCGCGCGCTGTTCGTGATCGATCCAAAGAAAAAGATCCGCCTGTCGATTACCTATCCGATGAGCACCGGGCGCAACTTCGACGAAGTGCTGCGCGTCATCGACGCCCTGCAACTGAGCGATGCCTACACCGTGGCCACGCCCGGCAACTGGCGCGATGGCGACGATGTGATCATCCCGCTGAGCGTGCAAGACCCGGAACTGATCAAGCAAAAGTATCCGAAAGGCTATACCGCCGAACGCGCGTATCTGCGCGTGACGCCGCAGCCGAACAAGTAAGCTGCCCTGCGCGGGGAGTCCTTTCCGCCAGTGGCGCAAAGGACACCCCGGCATTACCATTTTCACCACGCCACCCTGAAACGCATAAGCAAATAAGCTTTCCGTTGTTTGAATCACGGCTCAGTCCCTATACCCTGAAGGTATTCCAGGGGCTCATTCATGCAACTTACGTATATCGTTTCAGGTTTTGCCGTCGGCCTGCTGGTCGGCATGACCGGTGTCGGCGGGGGGTCCCTCATGACGCCGCTGCTCACGCTGTTGTTCGGCGTGCCGCCCTCGGTCGCTGTCGGCACCGACCTCGCGTTCGCCTCCATTACCAAGTCGGCCGGTGCCGTTACCCACCGTCTGCGCGGCACCGTGCGCTGGGATATCGTGCGCCATCTGTGCTTCGGCGCCTTGCCGGCCGCCGTGGCCGCCACCTTCGCGCTCAAGCAATTCGGCGCGCTCGACAAGGAAATTGGCCAGATCATCCGTTACTCCATCGCCGGCTCGGTCATGCTGACCGTGATCGCGCTGCTGTTCCGGGGCAAGATGCTGGCCTGGATCAACGCCAGGCCCGAGCGCCAGTTGCAGGGCAGGGCGCTGGCCGCCGCCACCATTGTCTCGGGCGCGCTGCTGGGCGTGCTGGTCACGGTCTCCTCGATCGGCGCCGGCGCCATCGGCGCGACCTTGCTGGTCATGCTGTACCCGCGCATGACGCCGGCGGAAGTGGCCGGCACCGACATCGCCTACGCCGTGCCGCTGACCGCGATTGCCGCCTTCGGCCACTGGTGGCTCGGCTCGATCGACTGGGCCTTGCTCGCCATGCTGCTGATCGGCTCGCTGCCAGGCATCACCCTCGGTTCCTGGATCGCCAAATCGGTGCCGGAAGGCTTTTTGCGCGGCTTGCTGGCAACCACGCTTACCTTGGTGGCGGTCAAGCTGGTCTATTAATAGCCTTTAAACCAGCTGCGCTCAGGGCTGGCACGGCCACACCTGCGCCACGCGCGCGCGCAGAAACGGGTCGGCGACGACGCTCGGCGCCAGCCAGCGCAGCACCGTCGCCGCTTCGTGGCGCAGTTCGGTCCACAGCGCAAACTCGCAATTGAGCGCCGCATTCACGTACACCCGCACCAGCAGTTCGCGCTCGACCGGCGTGGCCCCGGCCGCCGCGCCAAGGCGCACGTAAGCGGCCACCAGCGCCTGCGTGTCGCCGCCGCGCGGCAGCATCGGCGCCGGGTCGCACTCCTGCGCCCAAACGTGGAAGATGGCGCGCAGCCCCGGCGGCACGCTGACGCTGAGCATTGCCTGCGCTGCCCGGCAACTGTCCGGCGCGCCGACGCTTTCTTGCAAACGTTCATGGTTGTCCATGTTTCCTCCTGATCGCTGCATGTCAGACAGCGTCGGGACGAGCCGGGTTCAGCCATTTATGCCCGCGCTTGCGCCCGCTCAATTCATCTGCAGCCGCCCGCTCGGCGCAATCTTCATAGCCTATCGATCTATACAAATAAGAAATGCTTCGTTTGCGTTATGAGGTTCTGATGCGATTATTGCCCCTTATTAGACGAATTTGTAATAAGAGGTCCCATGTCCCCTTCACTTCCCAGCGACAAGCCGCCCAGGATCTTTCCCGGCTCCCACTGGCTGTTCCGCTGGTTCTATGTCAAGACCCCGCGCCGGGTCTTGCCCGGCTTCGGCTTGACGCTCGGCTTCACCGTGTTTTACCTGTGCCTGATCGTCCTCATTCCACTGTCGTCGGTATTCCTCAAGACCTTCAGCATGAGCTGGCCGGCGTTTTGGGAAGTGGTGGCGTCGGAACAGGCGCTCGCCTCCTACCGCTTGAGCTTCGGCGCTTCCTTCATCGCGGCGCTGATTAACACCTTCTTCGGCGGCATTGTCGCGTGGGTGCTGGTGCGTTATGAATTCCCCGGCAAGCGCATCATGGATGCGCTGGTCGACCTGCCGTTCGCGCTGCCCACCGCGGTGGCCGGCATCACGCTCACCGCGCTGTACTCGACCAACGGCTGGATCGGCAAGTACTTCACCGAGCTTGGCATCAAGGTGTCGTACACGCCGCTCGGCGTGGTGGTCGCGCTGACCTTCATCGGCTTGCCCTTCGTGGTGCGCACGGTGCAGCCAGTGCTGGAAGACCTGGAAAAGGAACTCGAGGAAGCCGCCGCCAGCCTTGGCGCCAACGCCTGGCAAACCTTCACCCGGGTGGTGTTCCCGGCCGTGATGCCGGCCCTGGTGACCGGTTTTGCGCTCTCGTTCGCGCGCGCCACCGGCGAATTCGGCTCGGTCATTTTCATCGCCGGCAACCAGCCGATGATCTCCGAAATCACGCCGCTCCTCATCTACATCAAGCTCGAAGCGTACAACTACGCCGGCGCCACCGCGATTGCCGTGGTGATGCTGGTGGCTTCGTTCGCGCTGCTGTTGGCCATCAATCTGCTACAGGCGTGGACACGCGCCAGGACCGGTAAAAAATGAGCACTGCGACCCACCAGGCGGCCACCCCCGCCACCGGCCGTGCGCGCCGCTCGTTCCGGCACCTGTTCCTGCGCCGCTCGCACTCGCTCGAACCGGTCTGGGTCAGCGCGCTGCTCAAACTCATCGCCCTGATCTTCCTCACCCTGTTCCTGTTCATTCCACTGGCCGCCGTGTTTGCGGAAGCGTTCAAGAAGGGCGCCGAAACCTATGTGGCGGCGATTATCGATCCCGATGCGGTGGCCGCCATCAAGCTGACCCTGATCGCCGCCTTCATCTCGGTGCCGTTCAACCTGGTGTTCGGCGTGTGCGCGGCGTGGTGCATCGCCAAGTTCGAATTCCGGGGCAAATCGATCCTGCTCACCCTGATCGACCTGCCGTTCTCGGTCTCGCCGGTGATCGCCGGTTTGATCTATGTGCTCATGTTCGGCGCCCAGGGCTGGTTCGGCGAGTGGCTGGCCAGGCATGACGTCAAGATCCTGTTCGCGGTGCCGGGCATCGTGCTGGCGACCGTGTTCATCACCTTCCCCTTCGTGGCGCGCGAACTGATTCCGCTGATGCAGTCGCAGGGCAACGAGGAAGAAGAAGCCGCGCTGGTGCTGGGCGCCTCGGGCTGGGCCACGTTCTGGCGCGTGACCCTGCCGAACATCAAATGGGGCCTGCTGTACGGCGTGATTTTGTGTAACGCGCGGGCGATGGGCGAATTTGGCGCGGTGTCGGTGGTGTCGGGCCACATCCGCGGCGAAACCACCACCATGCCGCTGCACGTCGAAATTCTCTATAACGAATACAACTTCGCGGCCGCCTTTGCCGTCGCCTCGCTGCTGGCATTGCTGGCGCTGGTGACCCTGGCGATCAAAACCTTTGTCGAATGGCGGCTGCGCGAAACGCACGCGCTGCACGCCGCAGACCGCAACATGGAGCACGGATCATGACGATCGAAGTCAAGAATATCAACAAGCGCTTTGGCGATTTTGTCGCCCTCGACAACGTTTCGCTGCAGTTCCCCTCGGGCGAACTGACCGCGCTGCTCGGCCCTTCGGGCTGCGGCAAGACCACGCTGCTGCGCATCATCGCGGGGCTGGAGCATCCGGACAGCGGGCATGTGCTGCTCGATGGCCAGGATGCGTCCGACCGCCACGTGCGCGAGCGCCAGGTCGGCTTCGTGTTCCAGCACTATGCGCTGTTCAAGCACATGACCGTGTTCGAGAACGTCGCTTTCGGCTTGCGGGTCAAGCCGCGCAAGGATAGGCCGAACGAACAGCAGATCCGCCACAAGGTGCAGCAACTGCTCGAACTGGTGCAGCTCGACTGGCTGGCCGACCGCCATCCGCCGCAACTGTCGGGCGGGCAGCGCCAGCGCATCGCCCTGGCGCGCGCACTGGCGGTCGAACCGCGCGTGCTGCTGCTCGACGAGCCGTTCGGCGCGCTCGACGCCAAGGTGCGCAAGGAGCTGCGGCGCTGGCTGCGCCGCCTGCACGACGACCTGCACGTGACCAGCATTTTCGTGACCCACGACCAGGAAGAAGCGCTGGAAGTGTCGGACCAGGTGGTGCTGATGAACAAGGGCCGGGTCGAGCAGTTGGGCTCTCCCGAGCAGGTCTACAACAACCCGGCCTCGCCCTTTGTGTACGGCTTCCTGGGCAATGTGAACCTGTTCCACGGGCGCGTGAACGACGGCGTCATGGCCAGCGGCGACGCCAGTTTTTCGGTGCCGGAGCATGCCTCGGCCAGCAACGGGCAGGGCACCGCCTACGTGCGTCCGCACGACCTCGATATCGACCGCTACACGCCGGGCGCGGACGGCATCGTCGTCAAGCTGCGCCGCGCGCACGCGATCGGCCCGCTGGCGCAGCTCGACCTTGAGCGCGCCGACAACGCCGAATTGATCGAAGCGGTCATTCCCAACGAGCGCTATCGCCAGCTGGCCTTGAAGGAAGGCGAAACGCTGGTGGTGCGCCCGCGCCGGATGCAGGTGTTTGTCGATCAGGGAGCGGCGATATGAATTTCCAGCAACTGCGGTCCATCCGCGAAGCGGCCCGGCGCGGCTACAACCTGACCGAGGTGGCCAATGCCTTGTTCACGTCGCAGCCGGGCGTGAGCCGCCAGATCCGCGAGCTCGAAGACGAACTTGGGGTGGTGATCTTCGAGCGTAACGGCAAGCGCCTGACCGGCTTGACCGATCCGGGCAAGGGCATCCTGAAAATCATCGACCGCCTGCTGGTCGAAGCCGAGAACCTGCAGCAGGCCAGCATGGAATACGCCGGCAAGAACAGCGGCACCCTGACCATTGCCGCCACCCACACGCAGGCGCGCTATGCGCTGCCGAAAGTGGTGCAGTCGTTCCGCAAGGACTTCCCCGAGGTGCGCATCGCGCTGCAGCAGAGCGCTCCCGATCATATCGCCGAGTGGGTTTTGTCGGGCAAGGCCGATATCGGCATCGCCACCGAGGGCCTGTCGCAGTTTCCGGACCTGGTGTCGTTCCCGTGCTACCGCTGGAGCCACCTGATCGTGGTGCCGGACGGGCATCGGCTGCTTGGCCGCTCGCCAATCCGGCTGGAAGACCTGGCCGACTATCCGCTCATTACCTACGATGTCGGGTTCACGGGGCGCGGGCATATCGATGCGGCGTTCGCCAAGGCCGGGGTGCGCCCCGACATCGTGCTCACCGCGATGGACTCGGACGTCATCAAGCAGTACGTGAGCCTGGGGATGGGCGTGGGGATCGTGGCCTCGATGGCGTTCGACCATGGGCGCGACAAGGGGCTGCGCGCGGTCGAAGCGTCGCACCTGTTCGCGGCCAACGTGACGCGCCTGGCGGTGCGGCGCGGCGCCTATCTGCGCGCATATGCGTATCACTTCATCGAGCAGTTTGCGCCGGATGTCTCGCGCGCCGATATCGAACGCGCGCTCGACGCCGACGCGCCGCGCGAAGTGTAAAACGTCGTTCCCGCGAAGGCGGGAACCCAGGTTCATAGCGCAGCCAAGCGCTTCGGCACGAACCTGGGTGCCCGCCTTCGCGGGACGTGGGTTGCGGCAGTACCGGAGACGACAGCCTGCTTTCATCGCTTGCAAATGCGAATGATTCTCGTTTATACTTGATTTCAGCAAGCCATCCACCCACGCATAGCCCGCCGCCGTCGCCAGCCACTGCATACCGTCAAGGAAGCATCGTGTCGAGCAAACATCCACAGAACCCAAGCGAGCCTTGCCAGCATGTGACGATCGCCGACAGCACCATCGGCCACGTCAGCATCTGCCCCGAATGCAGTGTGCTGCACCTGTCGCTGAACCACGTCTCGGTGCGCTTCACGCCGGAAGCGTTCCGCGCGCTGTCTGGCATGGTCGGTGACGCCCAGGCGCGGCTCGATCACGTAGCCCAGTCCAACGCGGCCGCCGCCGCTGCCGCCGTCATTGACGAAGCGCGCCACGGCCCCAAGCTGCATTAAGGAGAAGCGTATGTGCGACCACGATGCCAAAAAGCCGCTTGCGCGGTTCTTCCCTCCTGACGGCGAAGCCGCTTCGCGCAGCGCGTCGTCGCGCCGCCAGCGCTTGTGGGAGCTGCCGGCCAATACCCACTGCCCGGTGATCGGCGTGTGCCTGCCGCTCGGGGTGCTGCGCAAGCTGGTGAACAAGGGCGTGCGTGGCCAGGCCCTGGCCGACGACTACGAAATCCACGTCGGCGCGGTAGCCGAATGCGCCCACCGCAACCGCATCTCGAACCTGCTGCAGGATGCGCTCGACCAGCGTTACGCGCTGGTGCTGCTGCGCTTCAAGGATGCGCGCAGCGGCGACGCCGTCATGCAGCTGTGGCGCCAGGCGATCGCGCAGGGCGACGTGGCCGGGGCCTTCTGGGCCGCGCTGACGCACCCGCGCAGCGACTTTTTGGTGCAGGACACGGTGCTGCGCGAGATGCACATGATCCAGCACCAGGCCGGCGCCAATACGCGCATCGACCACGCGCACTACCTCGAACTGCAGGAAGAGAATGCCGCGCTGGCGGCCGAACTGGCGCAATCGCAGCAGCGCCACGTGCGCACCTTGGCCGACAAGGCGCGCGAGCTGGAACAGGTGCAGGCGCAGTTGATGAGCGCGCGCGCCGAGCTGGTGGCGCGCGAGAGCAAGGTCGCATTTTTGCAGGCCGACATGGCGGAACTGGCGGCCTCGGTGCCGGACCTGGAAGCGCGCACGCGGCTCAAGCAAAAGCTCGATGATGCGGCGCAGCGCTTGAATGCGCGCGATGCGCAGCTGGCGCAGCTGCGCCAGCAACTGGCGGCGTCCACGCGCCAGCTCGACGCCTTGCAGGCGGCGCGGCCGGTCGACGCGCCGGTGTGCGAGGAAGACGCGGCAGAAGCGATTGCGGCGGCGCAGCTGGTCGACAAGACCTTGCTGTGCGTGGGCGGCAGGAGCGCCAGCGTGGCCAGTTACCGCTGCATGACGGAGGAGGCGGGCGCCAGGTTCGCGCACCATGACGGGGGCCAGGAGCACGGCGCCGATCTGCTGGACGCCAACCTGGCGGCGGCCGACCTGGTGATTTGCCAGACCGGCTGCATCAGCCACAACGCCTACTGGCGCGTGAAGGAACACTGCAAGCGCACCGGCAAGCAGTGCGTGTTCGTGGAAAATCCGAGCAGTACGAGTTTTTCACGCGGGCTGCGGCAGATCGCGATTCTGGCGGAGCGGTAGCCACTACCACACTCCGTCATTCCCGCGCAGGCGGGAATCCAATTCAGTGGTGTAGCGGCGAACTTGGGTTCCCGCCTGCGCGGGAACGACGCTCAGGCGCCCGGGTTGGTAATGCGCGCGTGAATCGCGTCGATCTCGGCCACCACCTCCGGCGCCAGGGTCACCGTCATGGCGTCGATATTTTCCTTCAGCTGCGCCAGGCTGGTCGCGCCGATGATGGTCGAGGCCACGAACCAGCGCGAGTAGCACCACGCCAGCGCCATCTGGGTCGGCGTCATACCGTTGGCGCGCGCCAGCGCCGCGTATTCCTTGACCGCCGCCAGCACCGGCGCGCGCAGGTAACGCGGGCTCCACGACGCCGGGAAAATCGTCAGCCGGCCACTAACCTTGGGATCGTCCAGGTACTTCGCGCTCAACTGGCCGAACGCCAGCGGGCTGTAGGCCAGCAAACCCACATCTTCGCGAAAGCAGGTTTCGTCCATCAGGCTGGTCTCGAACTTACGCGCGGTCAGGTTGTACAGGTTCTGCACGCTGGCAATACGCGGCAGGCCTTTCATCTCGGCCTGCTTGACGAATTCGCTCACGCCCCACGCGCTCTCGTTCGACAAGCCGATATGGCCTATCTTGCCGGCGTCGATCAGGTCCTTCAGGCCGGCCAGGGTCTCTTCGACGGGAATGGCCGCGCGCTCCTGGGCCGGGTCGAACGCGGTGGCGCCGAAGATCGGCACATTCCGGCTCGGCCAGTGCAGCTGGTACAGATCGATATGGTCGGTCTGCAGGCGCCGCAGGCTATCTTCCACCGCCGCGCGCAGGCTGGTGGCATCGAGGTCCTGCTTTCCTTCGCGCACCCAGTGCAGGTTCGGATTCGGCCCGGCCGCCTTGGTGGCCAGGACGATCTCGCCGCGCCGGCCGCTCTTTTTGAGCCAGCTGCCGATAAAGCGCTCGGTGTCGCCCTGCGTCTGCGGACGCGGCATGACCGGATACATTTCGGCGGTGTCGACAAAATTGATGCCACGCTCGAGCGCGTAATCGAGCTGGCTGTGCGCGTCGGTTTCGCTGTTTTGCTCGCCGAAGGTCATGCTGCCGAGGCAGATTTTCGATACCTCGAGCGGGGTGCGTCCGAGCCTGGTCTTGATCATGGTGCGTTCCTTATGGTCGAAGGGCCTGCGCGCATTCGCGGATCAGGCCTGGCCCCTGGTAAATCAGGCCGGTATATAACTGTACCAGCGAGGCGCCCAGATGGATTTTTTCTTTGGCGTCGGCCCCGCGCATGATGCCGCCCACGCCGATAATCGGCAGCGCGTCGCCCAGTTCCTGGCGCAGCGCGCGGATCACGATGTTCGACAGGTCGAACACCGGGTCGCCCGACACGCCGCCGGTTTCCTGGCCGTGCCGCATGCGCTCGACTTCGCGGTGGCTAAGCGTGGTGTTGGTGGCGATGACGCCGTCGATCTTGTGGCGCAGCAGGGCCCCGGCGATATCCTTGATCTGGTCGCCGTCGACGTCGGGCGCGATCTTGAGGGCCAGCGGCACGTAGCGCTTGTGCTGGTCGGCCAGGCGCAGTTGCGCGTCTTTCAGCCGCGCGAGCAGGGCGTCCAGTTCCGACGCGCCCTGCAGCTGGCGCAGGTTGGCGGTGTTCGGCGAGGAGATATTGACCGTCACGTAGCTGGCGTACGGGTACACTTTGTCGAGGCAGTGCAGATAGTCGTCGACCGCGTTGTCGATCGGCGTGCTGGCGTTCTTGCCGATGTTCAGGCCAAGCACGCCCTGCTTGTCCTGGTAAAATTTCGATGCCTGCACGTTGGCGACAAAGGCATCGACCCCGCCATTGTTAAAGCCCATGCGGTTGATCACCGCGCGCTTGGCCGGAATGCGGAAAATGCGCGGCTTGGGATTGCCCGGCTGCGGCTTGGGCGTGACGGTGCCCACTTCGATGAAGCCGAAACCGAGGCTTGAGAGGCCGTCGATGTAGGCGCCATCCTTGTCCAGCCCCGCGGCCAGGCCGACCGGGTTGGGGAAGGTGATGCCCATGACGATGCGCGGATCGGGCGCGGGTTTGCTTAACAGGCCGGTCAGGCCCAGCGCGGCCGCGCTACGCAGCAAGGGCAGGGTGACGTTGTGCGCCGTCTCGGGCTTGAGGGTAAACAGCAGGGGACGACCTAAGGCATACAGCAGTTTCTGGGACATGGAGTGCTCGGGTTGGTGCGGGTGCCGGCATTTTACCGTGCGCCGGGGCTGGCCGCTCACTGCCGGTTAGCGATCGAGCAGGCTCCAGATGCCGTCGATGCGCGCTTCGAGCGGCCGGAAGTTGATCTTGTAGGCCATCTTGGGACTTTGCTCGATCCAGTATCCGAGATACACGAAGGGCAGTTTCAGTTCGCTGGCCTGGGCGATCTGCCACAGCACGTTGTAGGTGCCGAAGGAGGCGCCTGGCGCGTCGGGGTCGAAAAACGTGTACACCGACGACAGGCCGTCCGACAGCACGTCGATGATCGAGACCATGCGCAGCACGCCCTCGCCATCGCGGAACTCCACCAGGCGCGTGTTGACGCGGCTTTGCAGCAGGAACTGGGCGTACTGGTCGCGGCTGTCCTGGTCCATGCCGCCGCCGACGTGGCGCGTGGTCTGGTAGCGCAGGTAGAGCGCGTAGTGTTCGTCCGAAAAACTCAGGTTGGCGACGGTGGCCACCAGCGCCGCGTGGCGCGTCCAGGCGCGCCGCTGGCCGCGGCTGGGGGCAAATTCGGCGGCGCGCACGCGTACCGGAATGCAGGCGTTGCAGCCGTCGCAGTAAGGGCGATAGGTGAAAATGCCGCTGCGCCGGAAGCCATTCTTGACCAGTTCGGAGTAGACGTCGGCGTTGATCAGGTGCGAAGGGGTGGCCACTTGCGAGCGCGCCTGCCGGGCGTCGAGATAGCTGCACGGGTAGGGCGCTGTGGTGTAGAACTGCAGCGTCGAGAAAGGCAGGTCGTTTAAGTGCGTCATGCAGTCGCTTTCGATACGGCGTGGTTGCGAACGGTGGCCCTGGTTGCTTCCTTCGGTTCTATTGTAGCGAAACTTTACGCTGCATGCGGCATCTGTGTAAATGGCGAGCCCGGTTTCCATTGTGCGATGCCGGGCTTGGCGATCGCGTCGCGCAAATGCGCCAAAAAGGCGCTGCGCGCAATCGGCGCCGCGCCCAGCGACGCCAGGTGGCCGGTCTCTTGCTGGCAGTCGATCATGGCAACGCCGTGGCGGCGCAAGAAGGCGACCAGGAAAGCAAGCGCGATCTTGGAGCCGTCGGTCACGCGCGCGAACATCGACTCGCCGTAGAACATGCGGCCGATGCACACGCCATAGGCGCCGCCAACCAGTTCGCCATCGAGCCACAGTTCCGACGAGTGGGCGTAAGCCATCGCGTGCAGGCCGCTGTAGCCTGCGACGATGTCGTCCGAGATCCAGGTGCCCGGTCCATCCTTGCGCGGGGCGGCGCAGGCGCGCATCACGTCGCCAAAAGCGCTGTCGAAGCGCACCTGCCAGCGTCCGCCTTCTTCCATGCTGCGCTCGACCCGGCGCAGGGCCTTGCGCAGACTGTTGCTGATGCGAAAATCTTCAGTCATCAGCACCATGCGCGGGTCGGTGCTCCACCAGAGGATGGGCTGGCCTTCGGAAAACCAGGGAAAGATGCCGTGGCGGTAGGCGCTCAGCAGGCGCTCGGGGGACAGGTCGGCGCCGGCCGCCAGCAGGCCCGGCGCGTCGGAGGTGAGCGCTGCGGCGACGTCGGGAAACGGCGAATCGGTCTCAAGCCAGGGAATCATGGCTTATTCGGGATCGCTGGCAATGCGCATCGCCCGCACCACGTCGTGCGTGTGGAAGCCGAAGCCGCCGCCGTCGCGCAGGCGGGCGCAGTCGGCGAAAAACAGTTCCAGGGTGGTGCGGATGGTGGGGAAGGCCAGGTCGTCCCACGGAATCTCGTGCTCGGCGAACATGCGCGCATCCAGGCTTTCGATGCCGGGCGCAAAGTCCAGGCTGCGCAGGCGGGCCAGGTAGAACAGATGGACCTGATGCACCTGAGCTACATTAAGCAGGCTGAACAAGCTGCCGATCTCGATGTCGGCGCCGGCTTCCTCTTCGGTTTCGCGAACGGCGGCCTCGGCGGTGGTTTCATCGTTTTCCATGAAGCCGGCCGGCAAGGTCCAGAAGCCGTGGCGCGGTTCGATCGCGCGCTTGCACAGCAGCACGCGCACTTCTTCGCCCTCCGGTTGCCAGACAGGAATGGAGCCGACGACGAGCTTGGGGTTCTGGTAGTGGATCGCCGCGCATTGCTTGCACACATAGCGCGGACGGTTATCGCCCTCCGGGATGAGCAGGTCGACGGGATGGGCGCATTCGGAACAAAATTTCATAGTCAAATGGGAAGAATGATTTTCGCTTACTGTACACCGATTGCAGGCCGGATGCGGTGCGCGCGGGGCGTAAAAGCGCGCTGACGCCCCTGCGCCCGCGTTTGGTTTACAGCTATCGCACATCTTGATTGGATTAATATTGCCTAATTCTGAAAAGGCCCCTATAATAGCTACATACAGACGCGGGGTGGAGCAGTCTGGCAGCTCGTCGGGCTCATAACCCGAAGGTCACAGGTTCAAATCCTGTCCCCGCAACCAAATACAGCAAGCCGCTGATTCTCTTACAGGAATCAGCGGCTTTCGCTTTTGCGGACAGCACTTTTAGTGCTGCGCTCGGCTCAGGAATGCTGGCGCAAGGCCGCCATGGCTTGTCCGATGAACGCCTTCATCTCATCGGTGATCCAGCTGCCGATCATCAGCAGTGCTTCCTTTTCGTAAGCGGTGCGGATTTTCGCGTGGGTGGCGGGATCGTCGCCGGCGAACGACTGCGATAAATCGATCCATTCGCGCATCAACTGCCGCACCGGCGGATCGTCCGGGGCGGCGCCGTCCGCGATGGCCTTGCGCACCCGCGCGATCAGCGCCGGCCACTCGTCCATGCGCAGGCGATAGTGCGCATCCATGTACGCGAACTGCGCGGGCGAGACGTATTTCTTGAATATCGCCAGGCGCGACTGGGTGAATGCTTCCTTCAAAAACGCCTCCACCTCCGGTGTGATGCCGTTCTGCTCGCGCAGCGCCGGTTCGCGCGCCTGCATGGCAAGGATGCGCACCATGATGTCCGGGTCGCCATTGGTGTCGCGCTCCAACTTCAACATCCATTCCTGCGACAGCAATTGCGCGGCAGGGCTTGATGCCGGCGTGCCGGCGGCGATCATTTGCTTGAAGCGCGCCACCATCGCATCCCACTCGGCGATGCAGGCGGCGTCGCCGGCGAAAAACGGCAGCTGTTTCAGTTCTTCTTTTGAAAAATAGGTATCGTACATGGTCATTAACTCCAAAGTGGTCAGCCACGCGGCCAGGTCCGGCTCCAGCCCGGCATCGAGTTCGCGGTGCAGCGTGGTCAGCTGCGCGCGCAAGATGCCGGCCTGGTCGATCTGGCGGGTCAGCGCGGCGATCTGCTGCTCCACGATGCCCGACAGGTTCGAGCCCGGATTGGCCAGGAAGGTTCCGATGTCGGCCAGCGACACGCCAAAGCGGCGCAACGCCTGCACCTGGTGCAGGCGGGCGATGTCGTCGCGGTTGTACAGGCGGTAGCCGGCCTCGGAACGCGCCGAAGGACACAGAAGGCCGATGCTGTCGTAATGATGGAGCGCGCGCACCGTCAATCCTGACCGTTTCGCCAGCTCGCCTATTTTCAACTTCATCGAATCGCTCCTTGTCTTCATGCGTGAACACAGTCTGGAGCCTGACGTGGCGTCAGGGTCAAGCGCCTATTCGCCAGTGCCGGTTTGCGGGCGTGGATGCAGGCTGGCCCACAGGTGCGCCGCCGCCATGGTCCGGTGCGGCGCGTAGCGCGCCAGCAGGGCTTCGGTGCGCGCCATGTCCGGCTTGGCCTCTTCGCCCAGCAGGTGCTGGAAGGCCGCACGGATGGCGACGTCGCCATGCAGCGAGCAGTCGGGGTAACCGTAGCCGCGCAGCAGTGCGTAGTTGACGGTCCACGGGCCGATGCCTTTGACGGCCAGCAGCGCCGCCGCGACGCTTCCCGCTTCGTGCTGGCGATCGAGCATCAAGGTTCCGCTGTCGACCAGCTGCGCCAGGCGCAGCAAGGTGTCGGCCTTCGAGCGCGAGAACTTGCGGGTGGTCAGGGCGTCCGCATCGAGGCGCGCCGCATCGCGCGCTTCGGGGTAGCACCACAAGCCGCTGCTGTGCTGGCGGCCGGCCTGCAGGATGAACGTGCGGCGCAGCGCGATGGCAAAGGTCAGGTTGATTTGCTGGCCGATGATGGCCCAGGTCAGCGCCTCGAAAATCGTGGCCGACTGTACGATGCGTAAACCCGGCTGGCGCTGCGCCACGGGTCCCAGCAGCGGGTCGGCCGCCACCGCCGCCAAGAACGGCGCAGGGTCGATCCGCAGCGCCAGGATGTTGAGCAGGGCGTCGTCGAGCTGGCGCACATCGCCGGGTGTGAGCGTGCCGTCGGCATGGACCGAGCACAGTGCGGCGTCGGGGCCGAGGGCGATGTCGAGCAGTACCGGCACGCCGCCGATCATCACGCCCTTGCGGATGCGCGCCGGCGCCACCTGTTCGGCCACGCCTTCGGGGTCGCGGCTGTGGAAGGCGAGGATGTCGGCGCTGTTATATCCGGCCGGAAGAGGGATCGACGTCTGCAAGCTAGCGACCTATTTGCTGGTGGGCGAGGGTGCCACGATAGCACGCGGTCCGAATGGCGTGAATCCGGTCACCAGCGCCGTGCCGGCGATGACGACGGCGGCGCCGGCAACCGTGTACCAGCCCACGTGCTCCGACAAAAACAGCACGCCCCACAAAATGCCGAACAGGGGACTGAGGAAGGTGACGGTCAGCGCGGACGTCGGGCCGACTTGTTGTATCAGCTTGAAGTACATGATGTAGGCGACGCCGCTGCACAAGATGCCCAGTGCAAGCGCGGCGCCCATGATGCCGGGCGTGGCTGCGGCCGGCGCGGGAAAGAACGGCAGCGCCGGCAGCACCAGCAAGGTCGCTGCCCACATGCTGCCGTGCGCGTTGGCGAACGGCTCGACCGCCTTGGCTGTTTTGGCGTAGGTGCTGGCCACGCTGTAGCAGAATGCGGCCAGCAGGGCGGCGGCGATGGCGAGCGGCGCTCCCGGTCGCGCGGTGACGTCGTCGAAGCCGACCAGCAGGGCTACGCCGCAGGTGCCGAGCGCGAGGCCGAGTATCTGTTTGCCGGCGATGGCCTGGCGCGACCACAGCGCGCCGATCAGCGCGCCCCACATCGGCGCGGTGGCGTTGAGCACCGACAGCACCGAGGCCGACAAGGTGCGCGCGGCAAAGGCGAACAGCAAGAAGGGCAGGGCGGAGTTGATGAAGCCGAGGATCAGGTAGTGCTTCCAGTTGGCGGCCAGGTCGAGGCGCTTTTTGAGGATCACGCCGACGATGGCCAGGAACAGGGCCGCAAAGCCAACCCGGTATTCGATCAGCACGGCCGGCCCGAGCACGGGCGCGGCGATGCGCATGAAGAGAAAGGAACTGCCCCAAATGGCGGCGAGGATGATCAGGCGAAGCAGGTTGGCGGTGTTCATGGGTCGATTTTCGATGCGCCCGGCGCGTTTGTGTACCGAAGCGGCATTGTGCGGCGCCGGCGGCATGCGCAAAAGCCGCTTGTTGCTATTGAATCAGCTACTAGACCGCGCACACCCCGGTGCTGGCCGGCTCCAGCGCCGCCGCATGGCGCACCTGCAGTTCGGCCGGCACACCGTTCTTGATGGCGGTGAGTTCCGCGAGAATCGAAATCGCAATCTCGGACGGCGTCTTGCTGCCGATGTAGAGGCCAATCGGTCCGTGCAGGCGCGCCAGCTGCGCGTCCGACAGGTCGAATTGCTTGAGCCGCTCGCGCCGTTTGGCGTTGTTCAGGCGCGAGCCGATCGCGCCCACGTAAAACGCGTCGGACTTGAGCGCCTCCATCAGCGCCAGGTCGTCCAGCTTGGGGTCGTGCGTGAGCGCCACCACGGCGCTGCGGTGATCGAGGTGCGATTCGAGCACCAGGTCGTCGGGCATCATGTGCATCAGCTGCACGCCCGGCAGGTTCCAGCCGGCGCGGTATTCTTCGCGCGGGTCGCACACGGTGACGTGGTAATCCATGGCCGTGGCGATCTGCGCCAAAAAGCGCGAGAGCTGGCCGGCGCCGATGATGAACAGGCGCCAGCGCGGGCCGTGAATTGTGGTCAGCACGCCGTCCGCCAGCAATTGCACGGCGCCCGGCTGCGCCGTCGCCAGGGTGACCGCGCCGCTGGCCAGGTCGAGCCGGCGCGCCAGCAGTTCGTGCGCTTCCAGGCGCGCCAGCAGCTCGTCGATGGCGCTGTCGTGCGACAGCGGCTCGATCGCCAGTTCGATGGTGCCGCCGCAGGGCAGGCCGAAGCGGTGCGCTTCGTCGGCGCTGATGCCGTAGCTGACCACCTCGGGTATCGCGCGCGTGATGCCGTGCCGGCGCACGCGCTCGATCAGGTCATCTTCGATGCAGCCTCCCGAGACCGAGCCGACCACGCGGCCGTCGTCGCAAATGGCGAGCGTGGCGCCGATCGGGCGCGGGCTCGAGCCCCAGGTCTTGATCACGGTGATCAATTCGCAGCGCTGACCGGCGGCGATCCATGCCGAGGCGGTCTTTAATACTTCCAGGTCTATGCTGTCCATTGAATCGAATATACTGGCGCTCCTGAATCGAGCACATGGTGGGTGGGAAGATGAGCAATGATACAAAAAATGACGATGGTTCGCCGAAGTTCGGCCGTTTGCTGATCGTCCTCGTCGGGGTGGTGGTGTTTTGCGGCGTGCTGACCTGGATCATGGGGACGTACTTCCCGGATTTTCCAGGCTGAGAATGCGCGGTTTTACTTCCTGCGCTTGCAGATAAGCTGCAGCGCGCCGTCCGACACGCTGTCGGGCACAATGTCTTCCGGTGCGAATTTTTCGTACTTGAAGCTTTGCGAGACCGGTCCCTTGCCCATCGCCTCGGCGTAGTACACCTGGCTGAGCAAGGTAGTGGTGCGGTTTGCGCATGAATACAGGTGCAGCGCCTTCATCGACAGGTAGGGCGTGCCTTCGGGCGTGGCCTGCTCCTTCGCGTACGACACCAGCGACCACACCTTGTAGCTCTTGTCGCTCCTGATGATGCTGCTCTTGTCGATGAACGAGACGCTGCCCGCGGCCGAACCCACTTTGATCCACTGCGCCGCCTGCGCGAGCAATGGCAGCATCAGGCAGGCGAGCAGCAGTTTTTTCATGGCGCGATGGTTTTCTTGGCGGCGTGCTTGGACTTGATGTCGGCCGTGGCCTTGTCGATCGCGGCCAGGCGCGCGGCAGTGCCGGGGTGGTTGGCGACGTAGCCGTTCAACACCGTGGCCGGATAGGTCGAGGCCAGGCGCTTCCAGAACGCCGGTGCGCCATCGATGCTCACGCCGGCGCGCGCCAGCAGGTACATGCTCAGATGGTCGGCGGCGGCGTCGAGTTCCGGCGGCATGGCCTTCATGCCGCCGGTGCCGATCAACATCGAGGTATCGGGCCGCACGTTGGTCAGGTTGTCGATGATGCTGCCGATGGTGCTGACGCTGCGCTGCGCCGTGGCGTGTCCGAGAATGTTGTGCGCCATGCCCTTGGCCAGCAGGTAGGCGACCTCCTCGTCGTTTTTCGCGAAGTGCAGCATGCCGCGCGTAACCATGACGCGCGAACCGTCGGCATACGAGTTGACGTTATCGGCATTTCCCAGTTCGATCGCAAAACCGCAGGCGCGCGTGACCGGCACGGTGAGCTCGCGGGTCTTGTCGTCACGCTCGATCTGCAGCGCCAGGCTGGCCTGCTTGGCGACCAGGGGACCGAACACGGAACCGACCGTGCTCGACGCGTTGGGGCCGACCGGCAGCGCCTTGCCGCTGGCCGAAATGAGGTTGTCCCCGCGTCGCAGTCCGGCGCGCGCGGCGCCGCTGCCGGCCAGTACGCCGGTCACCTGCAGGCGCTCGCCCATGTCGAAGGCGATCTGCGCGGCTTCGTTGTACTCGCCCGGATACCAGTAGCGGTTGCGTGCGGTGAAGCCGAGCAGGTTGCGCGTGGACGACTTGCACAGGTCCGTATTGTTAATCAGGAGCGGAGCCGCGATGCGGTACAGGCGTTCCTGCAGGCCCGCCATCTTGGTCAGCGCTTCGGCGGCGGCGGCCATGCGCGGCGTGACCGCGCGCACCGGCGGCTCGGCCGGCTGCTGCGGCATGGGGACCGTGGGAGTGGCATCAGGGGCTGGCCCGGTCGTCTCGCAAGCCGACAACATGAATGCCAGGCAGATTACCGGCACAGCCGGAAGCAGACCAGTGAAACGGGCCATAGGAGTCTCCAATTAGTGTTTGCCGGTGCTGCCGAAACCGCCGGCACCGCGTTCGCTTGTGTCGAAATCGTCGACGATGTTGAATCCGACCTGCACCACCGGCACCACGATCAGTTGCGCCAGGCGCTCCATGGGGTTGAGCGTGAAGGCGTTCTGGCCACGGTTCCAGGTCGATACCATCAGTTGTCCCTGATAGTCGGAGTCGATCAAGCCTACCAGATTCCCCAGCACGATGCCGTTCTTGTGGCCCATGCCGCTGCGCGGCAGGATCATGGCGGCGTAACCGGGGTCGCTCACGTGAATGGCCAGCCCGGTGGGAATGAGCACGGTGGCGCCGGCTTCGATGGTAATCGGTTGGTCGATGCAGGCGCGCAGATCGAGGCCGGCGCTGCCCGGCGTGGCGTAGGCCGGCAGCTGGTCCTTCATGCGCGGGTCGAGGATTTTGACGTCAATGGTTTTCATGGTGCGCTTACTTTTTACTTGAGCAGGGAGCGCTGTTCGATGCGCCTTGCGATTTCTGAAATCAGCTGGCGCGCCAGGGTGAGCTTGTCGGCGCGCGGCAGTACGGTGTGGCCAGTGTCGTCGAACAGCATGATGCTGTTCTCGTCCTGGCCGAAGGTGTGGTGGCCGATATTGCCGACCAAAAGAGGAATGCCCTTTTTTTCGCGCTTGACGGCGCCGTATTCTTCCAGGCGCTCCGATTCGGCGGCAAAACCCACGCAGTACGGCCAGCCCGATACCGAGGTGGTGGCGGCGACCGACGCGAGGATGTCGGGATTCTGTTCGAACTCCAGGGTCGGCGTGGCGCCGTCGTCCTGCTTTTTCATCTTTTGCGTGCTGGCGTTGGAAACGCGCCAGTCGGCCACCGCGGCCACGCTGATGAACACGTGCTGGCCGCCGACGGCGTTCATCACGGCGTCATGCATCTGGCGCGCGCTTTGCACGTCGGTGCGGCGCACCCCGTGCGGGGTGGCCAGCGCGGTCGGGCCGGAGATCAAGGTGACCTCGGCGCCAGCCTCGCGCGCGGCGCGGGCAATGGCGTAACCCATTTTGCCGGACGACAGATTGGTGATGCCGCGCACCGGATCGATCGCTTCAAAGGTCGGCCCGGCGGTGATCAGGACGCGCTTGCCGGCCAATACCTTGAGCTGGAACGAGGCGATGACTTCGTCGAGCAGTTCGGCCGGCTCGAGCATGCGGCCCAGGCCCGTTTCGCCACAGGCTTGTTCGCCGGCGGCCGGGCCGAAAATCTTGATGCCATCGGCGCGCAGCTGGGCGGCGTTGCGGCGGGTGGCGGGGTTTTCCCACATCTCGACATTCATGGCCGGGGCGACGAGCAGCGGCACGCGTTGCGGGCGCGCCAGGCATAAGGTCGAGAGCAGGTCGTCGCATACCCCGTGCGCCAGCTTGCGCATGAAGTCGGCCGAGCAGGGCGCGATCAGGATCGCATCGGCCGCGCGCGTCAAGTCGATGTGGGCCATGTTGTTGGCCACGCGCGGATCCCACTGGTCGGTGTGGACCGGATGGCCTGACAAGGCTTGCATGGTCACGGCGGTGATGAAGTGGGTGGCGGCGTCGGTCATGACCACCTGCACCGAGGCGCCCTGCCTGATCAGCGCGCGGCACAGGTCCGCCGCCTTGTAGCAGGCCACCCCGCCGGACAGGCCGAGGACGATCTTCTTACCTTGCAGGTCCATCGTCATGGGCCGTCTCCTTATTGCCGGTTCACGCGGCGCAGCTCGTCGAAGACGAACAGCGCGGCGCCGACGCAGATGGCGCTGTCGGCGATGTTAAAGGCCGGGAAGTGGCCGAAGGCGGCGATGTGGAAGTCGAGGAAGTCGACCACATGACCATACGCCAGGCGATCGATGGCGTTGCCGATGGCGCCACCCATGATCAGCGCGAGCGCCCAGCAGAACAGGCGCTGGCCGGCATGGCGCTTCAACATGTACAGGATGAAGCCGACCGCGATCACCGCCACGCCGGTGAAGAAGTAGCGCTGCCACCCGGGCTGGCTGTTCAGGAAGCCGAAGGCGGCTCCCTTGTTATAGGCCAGCACCAGGTTGAAGAAGGAGGTGATGACCTTCTCTTCGCCGAACACGAAGGTTTTCTGGATCGCGATCTTGGTCAACTGGTCGATCAGGATCACGATGGCGGCGATGCCCAGCCAGGGCATCAGGCCGGAACCGCCTTGCGGCGTGGACGAGAACAGCTGTTTCTTTTTGGTGGTCATGGGTCGGTTTTTTCTTTTTGTTTATGCGAATTTACGCAAACGCGCGCTTCTCGCCGCTGCCGAACACATTGCTGAAGCAGCGGCCGCACAGGCCCGCGTGCTCGGCGTGGCTGCCGACGTCGGCGCGATAATGCCAGCAACGCTCGCATTTCGGCGCACCGGAGGCGGCTACCTCGATTGCTTCGGCGGCTTCGTCGGCCACTTCGCTTACCTTGGCCTGCGAGGTGATGAAGACGAATTTGAGGTCCTCGTCCAGGCTCGCCAGCTGGCGGTATTTGTCGCCGCTGGCCTTGATGGTCAGCTCGGCCTGCAGCGACGAACCGATGGCGCCGGAGACGCGCAATTCTTCGAGCTGCTTGGTGACGTCGGTGCGCACCGCGCGCAGAAGCGTGTACTTGTCCAGCAGGGCGGCGCCGTCGGCCACTTGCGGCAGGGTCCAGAAGGTTTGCGTGAAGATGGTCTCGTCGCTGGCGGCGAAGGCGTCGGCGTCGGCAAACACGGCCCACGCTTCCTCGGCAGTAAAGCTGAGCATCGGCGCCATCACGCGCAGCAGGCTTTGCGTGATGTGCCACAGCGCGGTCTGGGCCGAACGGCGCGCCGGCGAATCGACGGCGGACGTGTACAGGCGGTCCTTGAGGATGTCCAGGTAAAAGCCGCCCAGGTCTTCCGAGCAGTAGTTCTGCAGCCTGGAGACGACCGGGTGGAATTCGTAGCGCTCGTAGTGGCTGGCGATGTCGTTTTGCAGCGCGCCCATGGCGGCGATCGCATAGCGGTCGATCTCCAGCAGGTCGGCCGTGGGCAGCGCGTGCCGCGCGTGGTCGAAGTCGGAGGTGTTCGCCAGCAGGAAGCGCAGGGTGTTGCGGATGCGGCGATACGATTCGGTCACGCGCTTCAAGATCTCTTCGGAGATCGACAGCTCGCCCGTGTAGTCGGTCGAGGCGACCCACAGGCGCAGGATATCGGCGCCGAGGGTGTCAGAGATTTTTTGCGGCGCCATCGTGTTACCGAGCGACTTGGACATCTTCTTGCCCTCGGCGTCGACCGTGAAGCCGTGCGTGAGCAGGGCTTTGTACGGCGGGCAGCCATTGAGCATCGAGGACGTCAGCAGCGACGAATGGAACCAGCCGCGGTGCTGGTCCGAGCCTTCCAGGTACAGGTCGGCCGGGAAGTGCGACTGGGCCGCGTGCGAGCCGCGCAACACCGTCTGGTGGGTGCAGCCGGAATCGAACCAGACGTCGAGCGTGTCCTTGTTCTTGACGTACATGTCGGCATCCTCGCCGAGCAGGTCTTTCGGCTCGATGGCGAGCCAGGCGTCGATCCCGCGCTCTTCGAACATTTTGGCGATCTGTTCCAGCAGTTCTTGTGTGCGCGGATGCAGCTGGCCGGTTTCTTTGTGCAGGAAGAAGGCCATCGGCACACCCCACTGGCGCTGGCGCGACAGGGTCCAGTCGGGACGGTTTTCGATCATGCCGTGCAGGCGCGCCTGGCCCCAGTCGGGGAAGAAGCGCGTTTCGGTGATGCCCTTCAAGGCGGTTTCGCGCAGGGTCGGGCCGCCGTCTTTTGGCGTCACGTCCATGCCGGCGAACCACTGCGAGGTGGCGCGGTAGACGATCGGGGTTTTATGACGCCAGCAGTGCATGTAGCTGTGATCGAACATCTTCACTTCGAACAGGGCGCCGGCGGCGGTGAGCGCCGCGCAGATCGGCTTCGAGGCTTCCCAGATCGTCATGCCGCCGAACAGCGGCAGGGTCGACGCGAAGCGGCCGTCGCCCATGACCGGGGTCAGGATTTCGTCATCCTTCATGCCGTGCGCCTTGCACGAGATGAAGTCGTCCAGCCCGTAGGCTGGCGCCGAGTGGACCACGCCGGTGCCGCTTTCGGTGGTGACGTAATCGGCCATGTAGACCGGCGAGAGGCGGTCAAAAAAGGCGTCGGATGCGTGCAGCGGGTGCTTGAAGGCGATGCCGTCGAACGCGGCGCCCAGGCAGGTGGCGATGACTTTGCCTTCGAGCTTGTAGCGCGCCAGGCACGATTCGGCCAGGTCGGCGGCCAGGATCAGCAGCAGCGGCTTGCCGTCCTTCGTGGTTTCGACCAGCGCGTACGTGACTTCGGGATTGACGTTGAGCGCCTGGTTGGACGGGATGGTCCACGGCGTGGTGGTCCAGATGACGATGAAGCCGTCACCGGCCGGCAGCGCCGCCAGGCCAAAGGCGGCGGCCAGCTTCTCGTGTTGGGTAAAGGCGAAGCCGACGTCGATGGCCGGGTCGCGCTTGTCCTGGTATTCGACTTCCGCTTCGGCTAGGGCCGAGCCGCAATCGAAGCACCAGTTCACCGGTTTCAGGCCGCGGTACACATACCCTTTGTCGAGCAGGGCGCCGAGCGAGCGCAGTTCGTCCGCCTCGTTACGGAAGGCCATGGTCAGGTACGGATTGTCCCATTCACCGAGCACGCCCAGGCGAATGAAGCCGGCGCGCTGGCGGTCGACCTGTTCGAGCGCGTAGGCGCGGGCTTTGGTCAGCACGTCGGCGGTCGGCAGGTTTTTGCCGTGCAGTTTTTCGATCTGGATTTCGATCGGCATGCCGTGGCAATCCCAGCCCGGCACATACGGCGCGTCGAAACCGGCGATGCCGCGCGACTTGACGACCATGTCTTTCAAGATCTTGTTGACGGCGTGGCCGAGGTGGATATCGCCGTTGGCGTACGGCGGACCGTCGTGCAGCACGAACATCGGACGGCCCTTGGCCGCCTTGCGTACGCGCTCGTAGATTTTCTTGTCCTGCCATTGCTTGACCCAGCCCGGCTCGCGCTTGGCCAGGTCGCCGCGCATCGGGAACGGGGTGTCGGTCATGTTGACCGGGTATTTGCTCACCGGCCTGGCGTCCTTTTTTCCTTCTTTTTTAGGACCCTGCGGGGCTTGCTGGTTCTGCTCTGGCTTGCTGGTTTGGCTATTGTCGGACATGGTTTTCTTCAAGGAGGTGTATCTGGTTGTCTTGGATCGTGACGCGTGCTGCAGCGCTTCATGCGTGCGGCGTCAAATTCGGTCAGTGGCGGTGAGGGCGGCGGCGCGCCGGGCGAACCAGGCGCGCGCCTGCTCGCTGTCGCGCGTGATCGCGGCGGTCAAGGTGGCCAGGTCGCTGTACTTTTCTTCGTCGCGGATCGTTTCGAGGAATTCGATACGCACCATCTTGCCGTAGCAGGACTGGGCGAAGTCGAACACGTGTACCTCGAGCAGCACGCGGCCGCTGTCGTCGACGGTGGGGCGCACGCCCAGGCTGGCCACGGCCGGCAGCGGCGCGGGCCCGAGACCATGCACCTGGACGATGAAAATGCCGGACAGGGCAGGGCGGTGCGCCACGCGCAGATTCAAGGTCGGAAAGCCGAGCGTGCGGCCCAGCTTGGCGCCGTGGATCACATGGCCCGACATGGCGTACGGGTGGCCGAGCAACTGGCCGGCCTGCTCGAAGTCGCCCGCGGCCAGCGCGGTGCGCACGGCCGACGAGGAGATGCGCTGGGCGCCGTGCATCACCGTGGGCAGCGTCTCGACATGAAAGCCGTGGCGCTTGCCCGCTTCGACCAGCATGGCGACCGTGCCGGCGCGCCGCGCGCCGTAGCAGAAGTCGTCGCCGACCATCAGCCACTTGACGTGCAGGCCCTCGACCAGCACGCGCCCGACGAAATCGTCGGGCGAGATGGCGGCGAAATGTTCGTTGAAGTGTTCGACGATGACGCGGTCGATGCCCGCGTTCGAGAGCGATTGCAGCTTGTCGCGCAGGTTGGCGATGCGGTTCGGCGCGCGCGACAAGTCGCCGGCGCGGCGCGCGAAAAATTCGCGCGGATGCGGCTCGAACGTCATCACGGCCGCTTCCAGTCCCAGGTCGGAGGCGGCAGCGCACACGCGCGCCAACAATGCCTGGTGACCGCGATGGACACCGTCAAAGTTACCGATCGTCAGTGCGCAGGGCGCGCGCGCCCTGTCGTTGGGAAGTCCGCGAAAAACCTTCATAGGGTGCTCTTGGGATGAAGTGCTTGAATAATCGAAGTAGCGATTATACGGTCAAAGCTAAAAAGCGCTGCCTGCAAGATGCAGACAGCGCTTTTCAGGATGCTACCTGGTCGTGGTGACGATCAAGCCGGATGGTTGATGGCCATGATCCAGTAGCGTGCCAGTTCGGCAGTGCCTTCCTTGCCGCCAACCGATTTCAGGGTGGTGATGGCTTTGGCCTTCTGGCCGGCCACGGCGTAAGCCTGGCCCAGGCGCAGCTTGGCGTCGTCGGGACGCGTCAGGCCGCCGGCGGCGATGGTTTTTTCCATCAGTGCCAGGCCTTTTTCGGTCTGGCCGGCTTGCACCATGCCGTAGCCCAGGCTCACCAGGCCATCCTTATCGCCGGCTTTGACCAGCGTCGCTTCGGTGGTGGCGACATTCTTGTTGAAATCGGCCAGGTTTTTGTCGGCCAGGTCTTTCAGGCGCTGGTGACGTGCTGCATCGGTGCCCACACCGAGGATACCGGCCTTGTAGCCCTTCTCGACGATCTTGACCGCTTCCGCAGGCGCGCCGTCGCGCAGGACCAGCTGGGCCAGTTCCATGTATTCGCTTGGCTTTTTCAGCAGGTTGTTGGCCAGTTGCAGGCGCGAGACGTCGACGCGCAGGCGGTCGGCAAACCCTTGCTTGCCGACGATACGGTTCAGCAGGTCGGCCCAGTAGCTCGGTTTCGGATGGTAGGCTGCCAGTTTTTCGATGGTATCGACATAGCCGGCCTTGTCGCCGCTCTTGTTCTGCAGATTGGCCATCATTTGCAGCGGTTCTTCCGGCGGCGTGCGGCCGGATTTGTCGTACGCGGCCAGGTCTGCCTTGAGCAGGCGGGTGGCTTCGGCGGTGTTACCCATCGACATGTAATTCTGGATCAGGTAAGCGCGCAGCTTCGGATCGTCGCGGTCTTTCAGCGATTTCTGGATGGCCGCATTGGCCTTGCCGAATTCCTTGGCGCGCATGTAAATGCCGATCAAGCCTTCGGAAAAATTGGCGCGTTCGCTGGCGGACAGTTTGCCCGAGTCGATCAGTTTTTCGAAGGAGCGGGCGGCGGTATCGTAGTCGCCGGCGGTCGAGGCGGCGGCGGCGCGCACCCTTTCGATCAGGTATTGCTCATTCGCGGTCGGGTTTTTGCTGTCGAGCTTGCGCAGTTCGTTCAGCGCATCCTTCGCGCGTCCGGCTTGCATCATTTTCTGGGCAGCCTGCAAAGGACCACCGATTTCCGCGCGCACGGCTTCTGCTGCGTAGGCAGTGGACAGTCCGACGACGGGCGTTGCTGCGGTAAAGCCAAGAGCGGCCATGGCGAGGCCGAGATGTGCGAGACGAAACTTGATCATTGGGACTCTTTCAATCAAAAGCGAAACGGCAGGATTACCCTGCCGTATCGTCAATTAGCAATAGCGCTTATTGGAACTGTTCGTTACCAACCATACCAATCTTTTTCACACCGAGGCGCTGGGCAGTTGCCATCACGCCGGCAACGTACTTGTACTCAACCAGCTTGTTGGGGCGCAGATGCACTTCCGGCTGGTCAGCCATGGCGGCGACGTTATTCATCTTCGCTTCCAGGTCCGAGCGGTTGGCCACGACTGCGTTGTCCCACAAAATCGTGCCGTCGAAGTCGACGTCGATCGTGATCACCACAGGTTCGGTCAGCTGTTTCGCGGTCGGACCGACAGGCATGTTCAGATTGACCGCATGGTTTTGTTTCGGAATCGTGATGATCAACATGATAATCAAGACCAACATTACGTCGATCAAGGGAGTCATGTTCATTTCCATCATTGGTTCCGGATCCGCGCCTGCGGCGGGAGAACCGACACTCATACTCATGATGTTTCCTTTTCTAATGTTGGAACCCGCAGGGCGCGGGACCGCTGTTGCTGGTCCCGCGCCCTGCTCAAGGAGGACTTAGCGGGTGCCGCCAGTTTTATCTGGTGGTTCCGTAATGAAGCCGACCTTTTGAATCCCAGCACGCTGTGCCGTGAACATCACCTTGCCGATGAACTCGTAACGCGTTTGCTGATCGCCGCGGACGTGTACTTCAGGCTGAGGCAACTTGACCGCCTCTTTCTTCAAGAACTCGAACAGTTCGTCCGTGTTGTTGAGGACAGTCTGGTTCCAGTACATCTTGCCTTCTTTATTGACAACGATGTTCACCGTGGTTGGCTTAGGTTTCAATGCCTGGTTGGTTTCCGAAGGTAGGGCGATCTTTTGCAGCTTCAGAACAACCGGGCTCGTAATCAAGAAGATAATCAGCAGAACCAACATGATGTCGACAAGCGGCGTCGTGTTGATTTCTGACATGACTACATCTTCTTCTCCGCTATCGGAGCCGACGCTCATGGACATGGTGAATTATCCGATCTTTTTAGCGCCGGCGGCACGGCCAGCTTCGCTCGTCGACATGGCGCCCGAAATCAGGACCGAGTGAACGTCAGCGCTGAACGAGCGGACATCTTCCATTGCCGACTTGTTACGACGAACCAACCAGTTGTAACCCAGAACCGCAGGAACCGCAACGAACAGACCGAACGCGGTCATGATCAGCGCTTCACCCACCGGACCTGCCACTTTATCGATCGATGCGTTACCCGACATACCGATGGCGGTCAGCGCATTGTAGATACCCCACACCGTACCGAACAGACCGATAAACGGTGCGGTCGAACCAACGGTGGCCAGGAACGACAGGCCGTCTTGCAGACGCGATTGAACTTTGTCAACAGCGCGCTGGATCGACATCGTCACCCAGGTCGACAGGTCGATCTGCTCAAGCAGGGCGCCATCGTGGTGATTGGTTGCCTTGGTGCCGGTTTCAGCGATGAAGCGGAATGGGCTGCCTTCTTTCAGGGTAGCCGAACCAGCTGCGATCGACGATGCTTTCCAGAACTTGGCCTGGGCTTCTTTCGATTGCTTGAAGATTTTAGCCTGGTCGATCAGTTTGGTGATCAGGATGTACCACGAACCCATGGACATCAGCGACAGGATGATCAGCGTGCCTTTGGAAACGAAGTCGCCTTCGGCCCACAGGGCTTCGATACCGTACGGATTCTTGACGGCTTCTTTTTCGCCTTCTTTGACTGCTGGAGCTGCTGCTGCTTCAGGCGCCGGCGCTGCTGGAGCAGCTGCTTCTGGTGCTGGTGCCGCAGCTGGAGCCGCTGCGTCTGCCGCAGGGGCTGCCGCTGGAGCAGGAGCGTCAGCGAAAGCTGGTGCGGAGACCAGCGCCGAAGCTGCTGTAACCGAGAACAGGACAGCCGCCAGTGCAGCGGACAAACGGGTATTCTTAAACATGCTTCCTCCAAATTTATAAAATAATCAGTTCGCTGAACATAATGACAACGAAAATCACAGTAGTGAGACTAAACTGCCGCCTCGGTTCTTAATCCAGCGTCCAGACGTATTGCATTTGCATCCACGCTTGTTCCGGCTTGCCATCGACCATGGTTGGCTTGAACTTGCACTTGCCGATACCTTCTTTCGCCGCCTTGTCCAGGGCGCTGAAGCCGCTCGACTTGACGATTTTCGAATCGGCGACGCGACCGTCGGTACCGATCAGGAAAGACAGGGTAACCGTGCCGGTTTCTTCGTTACGCAAGGAAGCTTTTGGGAACTCCGGTTTTGCGCACGTGTTGAAATCGGCGACCGCAGCGACGCGGACCGGATTCGGGTTGGCCGGCGCCGGTGGTGCTGGCGGCGCAGGAGGCGCTGGAGGGCGCAGTTCCGTCGTGGCCGGCTTGACATTGGTCGCCGCAGCGATCGTGTTTTGCACCGGTGGCGGCTGCTGTACGTTGACTTCGACCGGCGGAATGAACGGAGGCGGAGGCGCCTTCATTTCAGGCGGCGGCGGTGGTGGCGGAACGTCCGGCGGTGGAGGAGGTTTGACCTCTTCGACAATCTTGGTTTCCACTGCTTCAGTCATTTTCGCAACCATGCGGGTGCCAAGACCGCTTACGATCCCCCAAGCCACCAATGCGTGAATAGCGATAACGACAGCAATGCCAGTGAAATTCTTCCCGGGGTTCTTATCATGCGAAAAATTCATGCCTGCTTTCTCCAATACCAACTCTTTTTGTTGCTACTAAACCCACAAAACACGACAAGACCTTGAGCCGCATCCGGGACGTCGGCGAATTATACCTACGAATCCTTTTTTTACCATACATTTTTGCCGCTCCAAATCGCTGTGATCCAGAGTGTGAAAACGATTGTCAAAAGCCTCGCTAGAGCCCTGACCTGCATCTTCTGATAAAAAAAGCAATACTAAAATACTACGTAAATATGAGGAACATGCTTAAGCGTATAAAATGCAGGGAATACTGCATTTGACCCGTTTTTTCTTACGCCTTACTGACACTGCCGCCGAATAACATTCGACCACTTCGTGGTGATAATGCTAACTATAACGAGTTTCAGTGATGGGGGGCGTACTGTTGAAAGCCACGGTTGCGCATCCGGGAACTTGCTGTCGAAAGGCTCGCTGCGCAGCGCCTGAATAGTCGTCATCGGGGGGATGCCGGGCTGGTCGGGCGCGCCAAGCTATGCGCCTGGCTAATGACTGTCATCACGTCAGCAATATAGCATATAGATGCGCGCGTACCAGTCTTTTTTGCGCGGACATGGACGATTCTGTTGCGCTCATCTGGTAGGGCCGGGTGGGGGACCCGGCAGCCGGCGTTGCGCCGGCTGCCAGCTCAATGCCGGTTGCGCTTCTCGCGCTTGCATTCGAGGCTGCTGAGGATGTTCCCGGAAGGATCGACCGTGTCCAGATGGACATCAAAGCCCCACAGGCGCGCCACGTGCTTGAGCACTTCCTGGGCGTGCTGGTTGAGCGGGCGGCGCTGGAACTGGGTGTGGCGCAGGGTCAAGGCGCGGTCGTCGCGCGTGTTCACTTGCCAGACCTGGATGTTCGGCTCGCGGTTGCCCAGGTTGTACTGTTCGGCCAGTTGCTGGCGCACGTAGCGGTAGCCGCGCTCGTCGTGGATGGCCGAGATGGTCAGCTTCTCGTTCTTGTCGTCGTCGAGCACGGCGAAGAAGTGGAAGTCGCGGATCAGTTTCGGCGAGAGGTACTGGGCAATGAAACTTTCGTCCTTGAAGTTTCGCATCGCAAAGTCGAGCGCCACCCGCCAGTCGCTGCCGGCGATCGCGGGAAACCAGTCGCGGTCTTCCTGGGTCGGGTTCTCGCAGATGCGGCGGATGTCGCTCATCATGGCGAAGCCCAGCGCGTACGGATTGATGCCGCTGTAATACTGGCTGGTGGCGGGCGGTTGGTAGACGACGTTGGTATGGCTTTGCAAAAACTCCATCATGAAGCCATCGCCGACGATGCCCTCTTTATATAGTTCCTGCAAAATCGTGTAGTGCCAGAAGGTGGCCCAGCCTTCGTTCATCACCTGGGTCTGGCGCTGCGGATAAAAGTACTGGGAAATCTTGCGCGTGATGCGCACCATTTCGCGCTGCCACGGTTCGAGCAGGGGCGCATACTTTTCGATGAAGTACAGCAGGTTTTCTTCGGGCTCGGGCGGAAAACGCGGAATCGCCACGTCGGCCGCTTCCTCGTCGCGCCGCGGCACCGTGCGCCACAGGGCGTTGACCTGGGACTGGGCATATTCTTCGCGTTCTTTCTGGCGCGCATTCTCTTGCGCCAACGACAGCTTGGCCGGGCGCTTGTAGCGGTCCACGCCATAGTTCTGCAGCGCATGGCAGGAATCGAGCAGCAGCTCGACCGCGTCGATGCCGTGCCGCAGTTCGCACTCGGCAATGTAGTTCTTGGCGAACACCATATAGTCGACGATGGCGTCGGCGTCGGTCCAGGTGCGGAACAGGTAATTGCCCTTGAAAAATGAATTGTGCCCGTAAGCAGCGTGGGCGATCACCAGCGCCTGCATGGTCAGGCTGTTCTCTTCCATCAGGTAGGCGATGCAGGGGTTCGAGTTGATGACGATCTCGTACGCCAGGCCCATCTGGCCGCGCTTGTAGCTCTTTTCGGTGGACAGGAAATGCTTGCCGAAGGACCAGTGGTTATACGATACCGGCATGCCGACCGAGGTGTAGGCATCCATCATTTGCTCGGCGGTGATGATTTCGAGCTGGTTGGGGTAAGTGTCGAGGCCGAAGCTTTTGGCGACACGGCGGATTTCTTCATGCGCGTGCTCGATCAGGTCGAAAGTCCATTCCGACTGTTCGGGCAGGGCGCGCGGGTGTTTGGGGTCTCTTGGCATGGCTGGGTTCTCCTGGTGCCGACGAGTTGGCTATTTCGCTTGCTTCTTGAAGAGTTCACGGAAGACCGGATAGATATCGGCCGGTGTGACAATTTTTTGCATCGCAAAGTTCGGATGGTGGTCCGACACTTCGGCGTACTGCTCCCACAGGTTCTGCGGCGGGCCGTCGGTGATTTCCACATACGTGTAGTACTGGACCGCCGGCATGATGGTGTTGATCAGCAACTGCTTGCACAGCACCGAGTCGTTGTCCCAGTTGTCGCCGTCCGAGGCTTGCGCGACGTAGCTGTTCCACTCGCCGCTGCCGTAGCGCTCGCCGATGACCTTGGTCAGCAGGTGCAGCGCCGACGACACCACGGTGCCGCCCGACTCGCGCGAATGGAAGAATTCTTCCTCGTCCACTTCGGACGCGGCCGTGTGGTGGCGGATGAACACCACCTCGATCTTGTCGTAGGCGCGCTTGAGGAACAGGTACAGCAGGATGAAAAAGCGCTTGGCGGTATCTTTGCGGCTCTCGTCCATCGAGCCCGACACGTCCATGATGCAGAACATCACGGCCTGGGTCATGGGCTTGGGCACCTTGATGCGGTTGCTGTAGCGCAGGTCGAACGGATCGATAAAGGGAATTGCCAGCAGCTTGGTGTGCAGGTGATGGATCAGGCGCTTGAGCTCGACCACGCGCGGATGGTCCAGCGGCGCGCCTTCTTCCAGCAGCGCGACCAGCTCGTTCTCGGCTTCCAGCACCGCCTTGCGCGAGCTGCCGCCGACCGCGATACGGCGTCCGAGCGCCCCGCGCAGCGAGCGCAGCACGTGAATGTTGGACGGCGTGCCCGACATATTGTAGCCGGCGCGCTGGTTCTTGAATTCGGTGGTGGCGGTCAGCTGGGTCTTGACCATGTTCGGCAATTCCAGGTCTTCGAAGAAGTAATTCATGAATTCTTCGCGCGAGAGCTCGAAGATGAAATCGTCTTCCGATTGCTGGTCGCTGTTGCCGGCCTTGCCGCGCCCGGCGCCGCCGCCGCCCTTGGGCCGGCTGAACTGATCGCCTTTCTGGTATTCCTTGTTGCCGGGATTGATGGTTTCCCACACGCCGCCGTGGGCGTGGCCGAAATTCGGCTCGTTCACATCCTTGACGGGAATCGATACCTTCTCGCCATTCTCGATATCGGTGATCGAGCGGCCCTTGATGGCCCGCCCGACAGCGTCCTTGATCTGGCTTTTGTATCGCCGTAGGAAGCGCTCTCGGTTGATCGCGGACTTGTTCTTGCCTTGCAAGCGTCGGTCGATGAGGTAAGTCAAAACGGGCCTCCTGCTTCAAATCCTGTTTGCGCCCTGGCAAGCGCCGTAGCGGACGCCGTGGCGCGCGCCGGGCGGGCCACGACGGCCCGCTATCCCGGCCGCCTTACGACGACTTGCGCACACGCAGATACCATTCGCACAGCAGGCGCACCTGCTTGGCGGTGTAACCTTTTTCCACCATGCGCGCCACGAAATCGGCGTGCTTGTTCGCGTCCTCGGCACTGGCCTTGGCATTGAACGAAATGACCGGTAACAGTTCCTCGGTATTCGAGAACATTTTCTTCTCGATCACGGTGCGGAACTTTTCATAGCTGGTCCAGGCCGGATTCTTGCCGCCGTTGGTGGCGCGGGCGCGCAAGCCGAAGTTGACGATCTCGTTGCGGAAATCCTTGGGATTGCTGATCCCGGCCGGCTTCTCGATCTTTTCCAGTTCGTTGTTGAGCGAGTCGCGGTCGAAACTCTCGCCCGTGTCGGGATCGCGGAATTCCTGGTCCTGGATCCAGAAGTCGGCGAACGTCACGTAGCGGTCGAAAATGTTCTGGCCGTATTCGGAATAGCTTTCCAGGTAGGCGGTCTGGATTTCCTTGCCGATGAATTCGACATAGCGCTGCGCCAGGTGCTCTTTAATGTACGAGAAGTAGCGCTGCTCGGTTTCGGGCGGGAACTGCTCGCGCTCGATCTGCTGCTCCAGCACATACAGCAGGTGTACCGGATTGGCCGCCACTTCGGTATTATCGAAGTTAAAGACCTTCGACAAAATCTTGAATGCGAAGCGGGTCGAGAGCCCGTTCATGCCTTCGTCCACGCCGGCGTAATCGACATACTCGTGCATCGACTTGGCCTTGGGATCGGTGTCTTTCAGGTTTTCGCCATCGTAGACCAGCATTTTGGAGAACACACTCGAATTTTCCGGGTCCTTCAGGCGCGACAGGATCGCAAACTGCGCCATCATCTTCATGGTGCCCGGCGCGCACGGGGCCTGTTCCAGCGAGGAGTTGCGGATCAGCTTATCGTAAATCTTGATCTCGTCGGACACGCGCAGGCAATACGGCACCTTGACGATATAGATCCGGTCCAGGAACGCTTCGTTGTTGCGGTTATTGCGGAAGGTCTTCCACTCCGACTCGTTCGAGTGCGCCAGGATGATGCCGTCGAAGGGAATCGCGCCGAAGCCCTCGGTCCCCTTGTAATTGCCTTCCTGGGTGGCCGTCAGCAGCGGATGGAGCACCTTGATCGGCGCCTTGAACATCTCGACGAATTCCATCAGCCCCTGGTTGGCCAGGCACAGGCCGCCCGAGTAGCTGTAGGCGTCCGGATCGTCCTGGGCATAATCTTCGAGCTTGCGGATATCGACCTTGCCGACCAGCGAAGAAATATCCTGGTTGTTCTCGTCGCCAGGTTCGGTCTTGGAAATGGCGATCTGCTTGAGCACCGAGGGATAGCGCCTGACCACGCGGAACTGGTTGATATCGCCATTGAATTCGTGCAGGCGCTTGACCGCCCACGGGCTCGGAATGGTGCGCAGGTAGCGCCGCGGAATGCCGTAATCTTCTTCCAGGATGACGCCGTCTTCTTCCTCGTTGAACAGGCCGAGCGGCGATTCGTTCACCGGCGAGCCTTTCAGCGCATAAAAAGGCACCTGTTCCATCAAGACCTTGAGTTTTTCGGCGATCGACGACTTGCCGCCGCCGACCGGCCCCAGCAGATACAGGATCTGCTTGCGTTCTTCCAGTCCCTGCGCGGCATGGCGGAAGTACGACACCACCTGCTCGATGACTTCTTCGGTGCCGTAGAAATCGCGGAAGGCCGGATAGATCTTGATGACCTTGTTGGCGAAGATGCGCGACAGGCGCGTGTCGTTGCGCGTGTCCACCAGGGTCGGCTCGCCGATCGCGGCCAGCATGCGTTCGGGCGCGCTGGCGTAGGTCAGCTTGTCCTTTTTGCACAGTGCCAGATACTCAGAGAGGGAGTACTCCTCTTCGCGGGTACGCTCATAGCGGGCTGCGTAGTTGTCAAAAATGGTCATTTGAATGTCCTTTAATGTGCTGTCACTACTTCACTGTCACTGGCAGTCTTACCGCAGGCGTGCTGTCAGCCCTGGATGTTAGGTACTCCTTGTGAGCCGCAGCCGGCTTTCCTGTTCCAGCAATTCCGAAACAAAAAACGGCTAACGAGTTTTATTGTTTTTACCGTGTTGCCCGGTGATTTTGCGCGTAATGACAAGCTCTTCTTACGCCTATGAAATTTATTATGGGCCTAATGGTTGCGGAAGTCAAAGTAATGTAGAGCAAGCTGATGTAACGGTTCTAAGTAATTGATTTAAAAAGAAAAAACAGAATGTTTGCGGTTCATTTTGTTGTCTCATTTTTGCCTTGGATGTTTGTCATGCATGCCGTCTTGATCATGGTTTCCTGCACTAATGAAAGAACGACATCGCGATCATCTTGATTGATTCGATAGTGCCCGAACTCTGCGACCGATGGCGCACGAAAATCACCCTGCGTGTCACACATTTTCCATCCTGAACTTTGTCCGCCGCGCGCTTGTGCCGCGCGCTTGCGCTACACTGCTGCCTGACGACACACCCATTACCGACGGAGAAATATTATGCTGAACGACCAGATGAGAAATATTGTGCAACAGATGCCGAAGGCCGAATTGCACATCCACATCGAAGGGTCGCTCGAACCGGAGCTGATCTTTGCGCTCGCGCAAAGAAATGGTGTTTCCCTGGCCTATGCCTCGGTGGAAGAACTGCGCGCGGCCTATGCCTTCAGCGACCTGCAATCGTTCCTCGACATCTATTACGCCGGTGCCAGTGTCTTGCTCAAGGAGCAGGACTTCTATGATATGACCATGGCTTACCTGGTGCGTTCCCACGCCGACAACGTGCGCCATGCCGAAATCTTTTTCGATCCGCAAACCCACACCGCGCGCGGCGTGCCCTTCGACACCATGATCAACGGCATCTGGCGCGCCTGCCAGGACGGTCCCCTCAGCGCGACCCTGATCATGTGCTTCCTGCGCCACCTGAGCGAAGACGACGCCATTGCCACCCTGGAAGAAGCGCTGCCGTTCCGCGACAAGATCATCGGCGTCGGACTCGACTCGTCCGAGCGCGGCCATCCGCCCGAAAAATTCGCGCGCGTGTTCGAGCGCTGCCGCCAGCTCGGCCTGCGCCTGGTGGCCCACGCCGGTGAAGAAGGCCCGCCGGCCTACATCGAAACCGCGCTCGACGTGCTCAATGTCGAGCGCATCGACCACGGCGTGCGCTGCCTGGAAGACCCGGAACTGACCGCGCGCCTGGCACGCGAACAGATCGCGCTGACCGTCTGCCCGCTGTCGAACGTCAAGCTGCGCGTGTTCGGCGAGATGGAAGAACACAATCTCGTGACCTTGCTCGAGGCCGGCCTGGTCGCCACCGTCAACTCGGACGACCCGGCTTACTTCGGCGGCTACATGAACGACAACTTCGTGGCCGTGTTCGACGCCTTGCCCCTGACCGTCGCCCACGCGCGCCAGCTGGCCCGCAACAGCTTCACGGCGGCCTTCCTGGAGCCGGAAGCCAAGCGCGCCTTCCTCGCCGAAGTCGACCAGTTCTTTGCCGGCGCGAGCGCCAGCCCCGGCGCCGCCATTTAATACACCACCGGCCCCGCCATGCTGATTCAATCGCTTCGAATGACCGCGCGCGACTGGCGCGCCGGTGAACTGCGCTTCTTGCTGATCTCCCTGATCATCGCCGTCTCGGCGCTGTCGGCGGTGGGTTTTTTCATCGACCGCATGCGCAACGGCCTCAATCGCGATGCGCACCAGTTGCTTGGCGCCGACCTGCTGGTCAATGCCGACCAGCCGCTCGACCCGGCCTGGCGCGCCGAAGCCGTCAAGCGCGGCCTGGTGCTGGCCGACACGGTGACGTTTCCGAGCATGGCGCAGGCGGGCGAGGGCGAGCAATCGGTGTCGCAACTGGCCGCCATCAAGGCCGTCTCGCCCGGCTACCCGCTGCGCGGCCAGCTGCGCATCACGACCAGCCTTGAGCAGGCCAGCGCCGCGCTGGGCGAGAAGACCGACACGACGCCGGCAGCGGGCACGGTGTGGGTCGACCCCAACATCCTGACCGCCCTGAAAGTGAATGTCGGCAGCCGCATTCGCGTGGGCGACAAGCAATTCACGATCGCCCAGCTGATCGCCTCGGAGCCGGACCGCGGCCCCTCGTTCGCCAATTTTTCGCCGCGCGTGATGCTGCCGCTGGCCGACCTGGCCGCGACAAACCTGGTCGACAACGGCTCGCGCGTGACGTACCGCCTGCAGGTGAGCGCCGCGTCCAGCAACGACAGCAAGGCCGTCAAGGCTTTCGAAGAATGGATCAGCGCCCGCATCGACGCCGGCAAGGTACGCGGCGTGCGCGTCGAATCGCTCGAGAACGGCCGTCCCGAAATGCGCTCCACGCTCGACCGCGCCGACCGCTTCCTGTCGCTGGTCGGGCTGCTCTCGGCCATGCTGGCGGCGGTCGCGGTGGCCATGGCCGCGCGCCGCTTCATGCTGCGCCACCTGGACGCCTGCGCCATGCTGCGCTGCCTCGGCCTGACCCAGAACCAGGTCACCATGCTGTACCTGATCGAGTTTGCGCTCATTGGCCTGGCCGGCAGTGCGCTCGGGGTGCTGGTCGGCTTCGGCGGCCACTATGTATTGATGCAGCTGATCGGCTCCATGCTCAGCACCGACCTGCCGCCGGTCTCGTTCCTGCCGGCCGTGCAGGGCGTCGCCACCGGCATGCTGCTGCTGGTCGGCTTTGCGCTGCCGCCGGTCTTGCAATTGCGCAACGTGCCGCACAACCGCGTGATCCGGCGCGAACAGGCCGCACCCAAGCCGATGGCGCTGGCCACTTACGGCCTGGGCCTGGTGGTGTTCGTCGGCCTGCTGTTGTGGCAGGCGGGCGACGTCAAGCTGGCGCTGTCGACCGCGGCCGGCTTCCTGGGCGGCTTTGCCTTCTTCGCGCTGGTGGCGTGGGGCGGCCTGGCGTTTCTGAAGACCTTGCGCGGCGCCATCGACAACCAGAGCTGGCGCTTTGCCGTCACCTCGCTGCAGCGCCGCCCTGGCGCCACCATCGTGCAGGTGGTCTCGCTGGCGCTCGGCCTCATGGCCCTGCTGTTGCTTACCGTGGTGCGCGGCGACCTGATGACCGCCTGGCGCAGCGCCACCCCGCCGGACGCGCCGAACCGCTTTATCATCAACATCCTGCCCGAGCAGAAGGAGGATGTGGCCAGGCGCATCGCCGCCGCCAGGGTCAGCGATGCGCAGCTGTTCCCGATGATCCGCGGGCGCCTGGCCGCCGTCAATGGCCAGCCGGTCAGCGCCGCCACCTACGCCGACGACGACAACGCGCAGCGCCTGGCCGACCGCGAATTCAACCTCTCGACCACCCTCGACATGCCGGCCTCGAACGAGATCGTGGCGGGCCGCTGGTACCAGGATGGGCCGGACGTGGCTGAAGCCTCGGTCGAGCAGGGCATCGCCAAGACCTTGCGCCTGAAACTGGGCGACACCTTGCGCTTCGATGTCGGCGGCACGCTGGTCGACGCCAAAGTGACCAGCCTGCGCAAGCTGGAATGGGGCTCGATGCGCGCGAACTTTTTCGTGATCATCAACCCGGCCGCGATGGAAAAGACGTCGCAAACCTTCATGACGGCCTTCCACCTGCCGCCGGCGCAGAGCACCTTCACCAACAGCCTGACGCGCGACTTTCCGAACCTGACCGTGATCGATGTCAGCGGCATCATCCGCCAGTTGCAGGAAGTGCTGGACCAGGTGGTGACGGCGGTCGAATTCCTGTTCATGTTCACCCTGGCCTCGGGCGTGCTGGTGCTGTACGCGGCGCTGATGGGTTCCCAGGACGAGCGCACCCGCGAATCGGGCCTGCTGCGGGCCCTTGGCGCGACGCGCAAGCAGCTCGCGCGCGCGCAGTGGATCGAATTTTCGCTGGTGGGCGGCCTGGCGGGCCTGCTGGCGGCGTCGGGCGCGGCGGCGCTGGGCTGGGCGCTGGCCACCTACCAGTTCAAGTTCCCGTGGACCTTCAGCCCGATGGTATGGCTGGCCGGCCTGGTGGTGGGCGCGCTGTGCGCCATCATCGGGGGCTGGCTCGGACTGCGCAACGTGCTGCGCCAGCCGCCGTTGCAGACCTTGCGCGGCACGTAACAGCGCCAACGTCACAGCGTGCTCTCGCGCTCGCTCAGGAAGCTGGAAAACGGGTGGGCCGGTTGCTCCAGCTCACCGGGCGCCAGCGGGAACAGCGCCCAGTAGTAGTTCTGGGCGCCGCGGCAGCGCTGGGCCGGCGCGGTCCAGCGATGCCAGTTCTTGGCAAAATCGCGCGCATACATGCCGTCGCCCTCGCGAAAATACGGCACGATGCAGCGCTCGCGCACCGCCTGCAAAAACGACTGCGGGGCATCGTTGTCGCAGCCGACTTCATAGTGCGCATTCATCCCCGCCTCGGTCTCGACCACCATCAGCTGCGCGCGTCCGCGCGCGTCGTACAGCAAAATGCCGGCCGGATTCGGATACAGGTAGTGCTCCACGATCCCGTGCTGCTCGACCACCATGCGCACCACCGCGCTGAACGCCGGGTCGCTCAAAAAACTGTGGTTGTGCAGCTTGAGCAGGTCGCGCAAGGGGTCGGAGCGGGCCGCGAAATACTCGGCCTGCAGCGCCACGATTTCGGCTTCAAGCTTGTCGAGCGCACCGTCGTCGCTCTTTTTGATGTAACGGTCGATCAGGCCGCGGTTAAAGGCGTCGACCGCCACCTTCTCGTCGGCCACGCCGGTAAACAGGATTTTCTTGCAGGGCAGGTGGCGCAGCGCCTCGCATAATTCGAGGCCGTCCATCTGCGGCATCGAGTAATCGACCACCACCACCGACGGCGTCATGAAGCGCTGCGGCTCGAAACTGATGCGGTGGATCTGGTCGATATCGAAGGCCACGTTGCAGCGCTCTTTCGAATCGGGATAGGTATCGTGGCTGGCCGCCAGCCGGCCCGGCTCGCGCTCGCCGTGGGCCCCGATCCAGGCCAGCGCGCTGCTGGTATCGGCAAAGCACTTGCTGGCCAGCGCGGGGTCGAGCTGGAAGGCGACGCTTTTCAGGAAGCTGTCGCTATCGTCGATCAGGACGGTCAGGCTGGGATGGCTGTAGATCGGCAGGGGCATGCTGGGCCTTTCATAAGAGGTCAATGCGGCTCCGGCGTCACGGCCACGCGCGGGAACTCGAGCACGAACATGGTGTAGCCAAGTTCGCGCGAGACGCAGCGGATGCTGGCCTGCCAGGCATCGATGATGTCCTTGCACAAGGCCAGGCCGATGCCGGCGCCGGAACTGGGAGGGTAGGAATAGAAGCGCTGGAAGATCATCGGCAGCTGGCGCTCGGCGATGCCGCAGCCGGTGTCGATCACCAGCAGGCGCGGTTGTTCGGGACGGCCGTCGACGACGATGCGGATGCGGCCCTTGCCGGCCCGGTGCAGCGCCTTGAGCGCGTTGCGCAGCAGGTTGAGCAAAACGACCACCGACAGCTCGTACTTGCCGGCGAAGCGGAAGTCGGTGCGGATATCGACGCTGACCGCGTCGCGCTGCGACTGCGCCGCGAACGGATAGCGCCGGATCACCGAGTCGACCACCTCGCGCATCGACACCACCTCGGTCGCTTCGAGGCGTTGCTCGACCGCGCTGGCCGACAGCAGGAACAGGTCGATCATGTGGTTCATGTGGCGCACCTCGTACTGGATGCGCGCCATCGCCTCGCTCATCGCCTGCCAGTCGGCCTCGCTGGCCCTGGCCGGCGGCGTGATGCGGCGGCAGATGCCGCGCACATTGGCCTCCACGCTGACCAGCGGCGTGCGCAGTTCGTGCGACACGCTGGCCAGGGCGTGCGCCATGCCGGCCAGCTTTTCGCCCGCCAGCGCCCCGCGCCCGGCCTTGGCCACCGACACGGCGATCATCGTAAACGCATAGATCGCCAGCTGTTCCAGCACCGTGGGACTGAGCATGAAGGCGGCCTCGCCGACCAGCGCAAACAGGGCGCAGGCCAGGGCGCTGCCGATGGCGCAGGCGGCCAGCGCCCAGCGCGTGCGAAAGTGGAACAGCACCGTCAGCGCAATGAGCATCGACTGGCTCCACACGGCCGAGCCGTGGTTCATCAGGTACATGAAGGTGAACTGGAACGGCAGCACGTAGGTGAGCGCGACGAACAGGTAGGCGTTGACGAAGCGCCCGCGCAGCAGGCGGCCGGGCGCCAGCGCGGGCAGGCACAGGGCGGCGCCGGCCACGCGCAAGGTGAGGCTTTCGAACTCCTGCGGGAACCAGTAGGTCCAGATCGTGTAGTAGGCCGGCATGCCCAGGAAACCGATCCACGCCAGCAGGATGAAGCGGCTGGTCGCATGCGCGTGGTGGCGCTCGTGCTGGACGAACCACTGCAGCAAGGAGCGGCGCAGGCGGTCGGCGGAATACGGAGCGGTGGCGCTGGCAACGGTCATGGAAAGCTTTCCTGGCTCGCTAGGGTAGGCGGGAAAGGAGAATCTTGACCCATGTTGATATTTTGCAATTTGATATATGTCAAGGTCTATCGATGTTGCAGGATTGTCAAGGAAGGGCGGCACAGAATGGATGCTTTTTCCAAGGAGAATTCATGTCTTTTGCTGTCGATCAAGTTTCGCCTGCCTTGCGCGTACACCCGGACATGCCAGCGTTTGTGACCGGCCGCATGGACGAGCACTACGTCACGCGGGTGGCGCAGTTGCTGGGCGGCGAACACCTGCATGTGTGGACAGCACCCCAGCCCGGTGCGATCATGTTGGCCAGCAACGATTACCTGTGCATTTCCGGCGAAGCGGCCTTGCGCGACGCGCAGGCGCGCTGCCTGGTGCGCAAGCAGGGCGGCATGCTGATGTCGTCGGTGTTCCTGCAGCAGGGCAGCGCCCAGCACTGCCTGGAAGCGAAGCTGGCCGCCTTCATGGGGGCGCAGGACGGGGTGCTGACCCAGTCCGGCTGGGCCGCCAACGTCGGCCTGCTGCAAACCATCGCCGGGCCTGGTGTGCCGGTGTATCTCGACATGATGGCGCACGCCTCGCTGTGGGAAGGGGTGCAGTCGGCGCAGGCCACGGCGCTGCCGTTCCTGCACAACGATGCGGCCCATCTGGAGCGCCAGGTGCGCAAGCACGGTCCCGGCGTGATCGTGGTCGACGCGCTGTACAGCACCAACGGCAGCGTCGCGCCCTTGCTCGACATTGCGCGCATCGCCACCGGCAGCGGCAGCATTTTGGTGGTCGACGAGTCGCATTCGCTCGGCACCCACGGCCCGCGCGGGGCCGGGCTGGTGGCGCAACTGGGCCTGGCCGGCCAGGTGCATTTTCGCACCGCTTCGCTGGCCAAGAGCTTTGCCGGGCGGGCCGGCTTCATTACCTGTTCCAGCCACTTCAAGGGTTACTTCCTGTCGGCCTCGCGGCCGGCGATTTTCAGCTCTTGCCTGCTCGAACACGAGCTGGCGTGGTTCGACGCCGCGCTCGACTTCATCGCCGGGGCCGATGGGCGGCGCGCCGCGCTGGCGCGCGTCACGCGTACCGTGCGCGACGGCCTGCGCGAGCTGGGCTACAACGTCGGCGACGGCAGCGAACAAATCATCGCGCTCGAAGCCGGACCGGAACCGCGCACGCTGGCGCTGCGCAAGGCGCTGGAAAAGCGCGGGATTTACGGCGCCGTGTTCTGCGCCCCGGCCACCGCCAAGAACCGCTCGCTGGTGCGCCTCACGCTCAATAGCGGCTTGACGGACGCGCAGTGCGCGCGCCTGCTCGCGGCCTGCGCCGAGATGCGCCTGGAGGTCGGGATGGACAGCTGGCCGTCGACACGGCGCCTGCGCCGCCTCACACTGGTCTGACAGCGGCGCGCATGCTGCGCTATCATGGCGGCATGAGTGAACCACAAACCCTGTATGACGTCATCGGTGGCGAAGCGCGCGTGCGCGAGATGGTCGAGCGCTTCTACGACCTGATGGAACTCGAACCCGAGTTTGCCGGCATCCGCGCGCTGCATCCGGCGTCCATGGAAGGCTCGCGCGAGAAGCTGTTCATGTTCCTGAGCGGGTCGATGGGCGGGCCCGACCTGTTTGTCGAACAGTATGGCCACCCGCGCCTGCGTGCGCGCCACCTGCCGTTTGCCATCGGCAGCGGCGAACGCGATCAATGGCTGCGCGCGATGGCGTGGGCGATGGAAGATATCGGCATCGACGAAGCATTGCGCCTGCGCCTGATGGAGTCGTTCTACCAGACCGCCGACTGGATGCGCAACCAGCCCGGTTGATGTCCGATTGATCCCATGACCCAGACCGAATTCCTGATCCTGGCCGCGCTGGCGGTCGTCATCATCATTTTGCAGGCGCTCATGCTGCTGCGCGCGCGCGCCAGTGGCGACGCCGGCGCGCAATCGGACAAGCTGCAGTTAGAGCGGCTGGAACGCGAGCTGCGCCTGGAACTGCAGGCCGGGGCGCAAGGCACGCGCCAGGACATCGGCGCCAGTCTCGCGCAATATCACGGCGCCACCGTGCAGCAGCTCGACAGCATGCGCCAGCAGATTCACCTGGCCAGCGTCAGCGGGCGCGAAGAGCAGTCGGCCACGCTCAAGCGCTTTGCCGACACCATGCACCAGACCTTGTCGGCGCTGACCGAGTCGAACGCGCAGCGCATGCTGGAAGTGCGCTCGACCCTGGAAGCGAAGATCCGCGACCTGCAGAACGATAACGGCGCGCGCCTGGAAGAAATGCGCAAGACGGTCGACGAGAAGCTGCATGCGACGCTCGAGACGCGCCTGTCCGAATCGTTCCGCCAGGTGTCCGAGCGCCTGGAGCGGGTGCATCAGGGGCTGGGCGAGATGCAGCAGCTGGCCATCGGGGTGGGCGACCTGAAACGCGTGCTCACCAACGTCAAGACGCGCGGTACCTGGGGCGAAGTGCAGCTCGAAATGCTGCTCGAACAGGTGCTGACGGTGGACCAGTATGCGAAGAACGTCGAGACCATTCCCGGCACCGGGGCGCGGGTCGAGTTTGCGATCAAGCTGCCCGGCCATGTCGATGGCGGCGTGCCGGTGTGGATGCCGATCGACGCCAAGTTCCCCAAGGAGCAGTACGAGCGGCTGCTCGATGCTGCCGACCGGGCCGACGCCGACGGCGTGGCGCTGGCCGGGCGCGAGCTCGAACGGGCGGTGCGGCTGGAAGCGAAGACCATCTGCGACAAATACGTGTCGCCGCCGTTGACGACCGATTTTGCGATCTTGTTCCTGCCGACCGAGGGGCTGTATGCGGAGGTGATGCGCAGGCCGGGCTTGGCCGACGATTTGCAGCGCACCTTGCGCGTGTCGATCGCGGGGCCGTCGACCCTGTCGGCGATCCTGAACAGTTTGCAGATGGGATTCCGTACGCTGGCGCTGGAAAAGCGCTCGTCGGAAGTGTGGCAGGTGCTGGGGGCGGTGAAGACCGAATTTACCAAGTTCGGCGATGTGCTCACGCAGACCAAGCTGACCTTGGAAAAAGCGGCCAAGAATATCGAGAGCGCGCAAGTGCGCAGTCGCCAGATGGCGCGCAAGCTGAAATCGGTGGAGGCGCTGCCGAGCGAGGCGGCGCAGTTGATGCTGGGGCCGGATCTGGATAGCGAGGCGTAGAACGTAGCGCGTATCCCTAAGCGCTAACCTCCAAACCGTCTTTCCCGCGCAGGCGGGAACCCAAGTTTGGTAAGCCGCCAGTAGCTTCGGTACAAAATTGGATTCCCGCCTTCGCGGGAAAGACGGTTTGGAGATTAGCCGGCACGCAAACGGCGCCTGGCGGCACTCATCACCGCCACCAGCCCCAGTCCCATCATCATCGACTGTCCCGGCTCCGGCACCGGCACCGCCGGCACGTTGGTCTCGGGAACCGGCGTGAGGTCGATGCCGGTCGTCGGCCCGTCCCTGAACGGCGGTCCGAACCCACCGGTGCCGATCGGCGTCACGGGAATCGAGCCTTGATAGGCGATCGAGCCCGGCGGCGTGGCTGGCGCCCGCTCCGGCAGCACCGGCCTGGTCGTGGCGCTGCCGCCGCGCAGCGCGATGTCCAGTTCGCTTTCGGGCGGCGCCGGCTCGTCGGCCAGGGAGGTCGACGCGCCCGGCCCACCGGTGCCAGGGCGGCCGCGCGACGGCCCGCTGCTGCCCAGGCGGTCAATGCGGCTCACGTTGCGGCACACGGTCGGCACCAGGATGCAGTGATCGCCTTCGCAGTACACCAATCCGGCCTGCCTGGCGCGCGCGCTCCAGCCGGCGCGCGAGACCTTGCCGCACACCGTGCCGGCGCCGAAATGCATGTCGCGGATCTTGGGGTCGTAGTAGTTCTGGCCCTTGATCGAATCGCGTCCGATGGTGACGAATTCGTCGAAATTGCGCTCGGCCATGCGCTCCTTGAGGCGCGCGCGCACCAAGGGCGGAATGTCGCGGTAACGGTCCACCGCCGCGACCACGTCGCCCATGAACGGGTGTACGCCGGGACGGTCCCAGTCGCACTTGGCGACGCGGCTCGCGGCGGCCGCCTGGACCGGATTGGCCGCCAGCATCAGCAGCGCTCCCAGCATCAACACGCAGGCCGATACCGGCCCCGCGACCTTGTAACTTGCGACGGTGATGCTGCTTGCGCGCTTCATGATCTCTGACCGGATAGGTTTTCCTGGAGATCATACTAACAAGCGGTTTTCAAAAAAACGTGGCAATTTCAATAACAATAAAACGCCATTAATGATATCGGTAAGTCATTTCCCTATGAAAACGACGTAGATGACACGGCAATATAAATGCAAGCTATGACAAAACAGGGTGACTTGAAAACAACATAATGATCATAAATACCACTAAAGTACCTGTGAAATCATGGTTTGTAGCAATAAATTTCCCAAAAGATAAATTTAAGTTGCAAATATTGCATCGAGATAGTCATCGGCTATGTGGCCTTCCTTAAATCAAGCCTTCGAACAGCATGACATCGACCAGATCGCCTGATTCGACGCTTCCTTGTTCATCATGCAAGATCACCATGCAGTTGGCCTCGCTCATGGAACGCAGGATGCCAGAGCCTTGCGAGCCGGTGATGCGCACCGTTTGCGCGCCATCGTCGGCGCGCGCGAGGATGCCGCGCTGGTACTCGGTGCGCCCCGGCTTTTTGCGGATGGCGCAGGCCGAACGCACCGTCAACAGCGGCAGCGGCGCGTCGGCGCCCATCATGCGCAGCAGTGCGTCGCGCGCGAAAAAGTAGAACGACACCATCACCGCCACCGGATTGCCCGGCAGGCCGAACAGGAAGGCGGTATGGCCGTTCGAGGCGATGCGTCCGAACGCGAGCGGGCGGCCCGGGCGCATGCCGATCTTCCAGAAGCTCACGTCGCCCAGTTTGGCCATGATCTCGCGCGTGTAGTCGGCCGCGCCGACCGACACGCCGCCCGAAGTGAGAATGGCGTCCACGTTCTCGCAGGCGTGGCGCAAGGCGTCTTCGAGCGCTTGCGGATCGTCGCGCACGATGCCCATGTCGACGATCTCGCAGCCCAGGCGCGTGAGCATGCCGTGCAGGGTGTAGCGGTTGCTGTCGTAGACGCAGCCGGGGTCGAGCGGCTGGCCGATCGAACGCAGTTCGTCGCCGGTGGAAAAGAAGGCCACGCGCAGGCGCCGCGTCACCGGCACCGTGGCGATGCCGAGGGAGGCCAGCAGCCCCAGGTCGGCCGGGCGGATGACTTTACCCTTGCGCAGGGCGGCGCTGCCGGCCATCAGGTCTTCGCCGGCGAAACGGCGGTTGTCGCCGCTGCGGATCGCGCCCGGCGCGATGGTGATGCTGGCGGCCCCGATGGTGGCGACGAGCTCCTGCGGAATCACGCTGTCGCAGCCGGCCGGCATGACGCCGCCGGTCATGATGCGCACGCACTCGCCGCTGGCCGGCACCACGGCCGACGGCCGGCCCGCGAACACGGTGCCCACCACCGCTAGCGTAACCGCGCCGCTCGCGGCCAGGTCGGCCCCGCGCAGCGCGTAGCCGTCCATGGCCGAATTGTCGTGCGCCGGCACGCTGATCGGCGCGATGATGTCCGCCGCCAGCACCCGGTCCAGCGCCGCCAGCAGCGGCACTTGCTCGATTGCGCCGACCGGCTCAATGAAGTCGCGGATGATGCGCTGGGCGTCGCGCACGGGCAGGGCGTCGGGATCGTAGGCGGACAGGCAGCTGGTGACGTCGTTCAGGGTCGGCAGGGTCATGGTGTGCTTCGGTAGGGGATTATTCTGGTTCGCACTGGCGCAGTTCGTCCAGCGTGTTGATGTTGCGGAAGGCGGAGGCGTCCTCAAAGCGCACGCGCGCCACCGCGATGCTGCCGTACCAGCCATCCATGCGCCGTCCGCCGCCGGCAAGGTAGGCTGCGAGATGGGGCAGGGCGGCTGTGCGCACCAGCGCGAATACGGGTTGCGGCTGGATGCGCGGCGCGCCGTCGGGGCCGGGTTCGTCGGTTTCGGCCAGCGCCAGGTCGGCGCCAGCGGCCGTCAACGCCTGATGCAGGCGCGCCACCAGGTCGGGCGGCAAAAACGGCGAGTCGCACGGCGCGCTGACCAGCAGCGAGGTGGCGCAGCGCGCCATGCCGGTGGCCAGCCCGGCCAGCGGGCCTTCGAAACCGGTCAATTGATCGGGCCAGACCGGCACGCCGAAAGCGGCGTACACGTCCAGGTTCTGATTGGCGTTGATCGCCAGCGCACCCACCTGCGGCGCCAGGCGGCGCATCACGTGCTGCGCCATGCTGGCGCCACGGAAGGCTTGCAGGCCTTTGTCGACGTGGCCCATGCGGGTGCCGCGTCCGCCGGCCAGGACCAGGCCGGTGATGTCGTCAAGTGGCGTCATTTAGCCGCCGATGTACGACATTTCAACGCGTTTTTCTCGATGTTCATCAATGCCGCTCGTGTTGATGGTACGGGTTTCGGAATAGCGGTCGGCGCGCACCTTCCACAGGGCGCCGACGGCGGCCGAGATTTCGGCGTCGCTGCGGCCGTCGCGCAGCAGGGCGCGCAGGTCGTGGCCTCGGCTGGCGAACAGGCAGGTGTACAGCTTGCCCTCGGTCGACAGGCGCGCGCGCGAGCAATCCTTGCAGAACGCTTGCGTCACGCTCGAAATGAGGCCGATTTCGCCGCCGCCGTCGGCATAGCGCCAGCGCGAGGCGGTTTCGCCGTTGTAGTTCGCTTGCAGCGGCACCAAAGGCATCTCGGCCGAGATGCGGCGCGCCACGTCGGCCGACGGGATCACTTCGGCCAGGTTCCAGCCGTTCGACGCGCCCACGTCCATGTATTCGATGAAGCGCAAAATGGTGGGGCTGCCCTTGAAGTGGCGCGCCATGGGTACGATTTCCTGGTCGTTCATGCCGGCCTTGACCACCATGTTGACCTTGATCGGCCCCAGGCCCACGGCATGGGCGGCGTCGATCCCGGCCAGCACATCGGCCACCGCGAAGTCGACATCGTTCATGCGCTTGAAGGTGGCGTCGTCGAGCGCGTCGAGCGACACGGTGACCCGGTTCAGGCCCGCATCCTTGAGCGACTGGGCTTTTTTGGCCAGCAGCGAGCCGTTGGTGGTGAGGGTGATGTCGAGCGCGCGCCCGCCCGGCGTGCGCAGGCTGCTTAACATGCCGACCAGGCGTTCCAGGTTCTTGCGCAGCAGCGGTTCGCCCCCGGTCAGGCGCAGCTTTTCGACGCCGTGGGCGACGAACACGGTGGCGAGGCGGGTGATTTCCTCGAACGAGAGCAGCGAGGAATGCGGCAGGTAGGCGTAGTCCTTGTCGAACACTTCTTTCGGCATGCAGTAGACGCAGCGGAAATTGCAGCGGTCGGTAACCGAAATACGCAGGTCGTGCAGGGGCCGCCCGAGCGCGTCGGCCAACAGGCCGGTGGGCGCAGCGAGCCGCGCGGGGATTGCCGGCGGCGGCGCGCGGCCGTCGCTGAGCATGATAATTTTTTCAGCCATGCCGATACGATAGCACGAGGCCCGCGACGGCACAGGCGGCGAGCAGTTTGATGGTCCCGGCCTTGAAGCGGAACAGGGCCACGCAGGCGCCCGCGCTGATGACGATCGCGGCGCCGTCGATGCGCCCGTTTTGCCAGAACACGTGCTGGCCGAAGAACAGCGCCAGGCTGACGATCACGCCCACCACCGCCGCCGAAATGGCGGTCAGCGGCGCCGTCATGCGCACATTGTCGCGCGTCGCTTCGATCAGCGGGGCGCCGGCCAGGATGAACATGAACGAGGGCAGGAAGGTGAAAAAGGTGGCCACGCAGGCGCCGGCCACGCCGGCCAGCAGCATGCTGCCGCCGGCGCCGAAAATGGCGTGGCTCCAGGCGCCCACGAAGCCGACAAAGGCGACGATCATGATCAAGGGGCCGGGCGTGGTTTCGCCCAGCGCCAGGCCGTCGATCATCTGCGCCGCGCCGAGCCACTGGTAATGCTCGACGCCGCCCTGGTACACGTAGGGCAGCACGGCGTAGGCGCCGCCGAACGTCATCAAGGCGGCCTTGGTGAAGAACCAGCCCATCTGCGCCAGCGCGCCGGCCGCGCCGTAGCGCCACGCCAGCAGCAGCCACACGCCGCCGCCGAGCGCCAGGCCGCCCAGGGCCACCCTGGCCAGGCGCGGCCAGGTAAAGCGCGCGTGGGCCGGGGTGGGGGTGTCGTCGTCGATCAGGGCCACGCCGTACGAGGCGCGGCTGTCCGGGTGCTTGCCGCCGACCTGGAACTGGGCCGGCAGCAGCCGCCCACCGAGCATGCCGATGGCGGCCGCCGCCAGCACGATCAGCGGGAACGGCACTTGCGCCACGGCGATGGCGAGGAAAGCGGCGACCGCGATCGCCAGCAGGGTGCGGTTTTTCAGGGTGCGCGAGCCGATGCGCCAGGCCGCCGCCAGCACCACGGCCACCACCGCCGGCTTGATGCCGTACAGGATGCCGGCCACCAGCGGCAGGGCGCCGTAGGCCATATAGATCCACGACAGCACGATCAGGATCAGCAGCGAGGGCAGGAAGAACAGCAACCCGGCCAGGATGCCGCCGCGCGTTTTGTGCATCAGCCAGCCGATGTAGATGGCGAGCTGGGTCGCTTCGGGGCCGGGCAGCAGCATGCAGTAGTTGAGCGCGTGCAGGAAGCGCTGTTCGGAGATCCAGCGGCGTCGCTCGACCAGTTCGGTATGCATCAGCGCGATCTGGCCGGCCGGGCCGCCAAAGCTGATGAAGCCGAGCTTGAGCCAGTACCAGAAGGCGACGCGCAAGGTGACGGAATCGGGACGGGTGTCGGCGGGCAGGGTCATTGTGCGTCTCGCTACGTGACGTTGCGGCGTAAAAAAGGGAAGCCGAAGCTTCCCTTTTTTATGTGACCGCGTGATTACTGGCGGCTGGTGTCGACCTGGACCAGCGGCTCATCGACTTGCGGCGGCAGCGGCTTGCGCTCGCGTGGCACGCGCACCGGTGGCGCTGCGCTGGCGGCCGCTTCCCGGGCTGCGCGCAGCTTTTCAGGATCGGTCGCTGCCAGGGTGAGGCCGGCCGAACCGAGGATCTCGGTCAGGTCGGCAACCGGTGTTGCGGCCACTGGCGCTGGCGCTACTGGCGCCGGTGCAGGTTCTGCCACTGCCACAGGCTCGGGTGCCACCACTGGTGCCGGAGCGGCCACAGGCGCAGGCGCTGCCTCGGCGACCGGCTCGGCCGGGGTGAACATCGTTGCAGGCACGATTTCTTCACGTACCGGGGCCACGTCGGCGACGTCGGCAACCGGATCGGCTGGCGTGAACATGGTTGCAGGGACGATTTCTTCACGTACCGGGGCAACTTCCGGCGCAGCGACGGCTGGCGCGGATTCGGCGACAAGCTCGGCTACTGGAGCCGGCTCGGCAGCCGCTGGCGCAGCGTCGATTGCCACGGCCGGGGCCCGTGCGGCGTCGACTGGTGCTGGTGCCGGGGCTGGTGCTTCCACCGGCGCTGGCGCCACCACATACTCCGACACCGGCTCAGGTGCGGCTTCGGCTTCGGCTTCCGGGGCTGCTACTGGCGCGGCAGCTTCGGCAACAACCGGTTGCGCTACTTCAGGACGGGCTGCGGCGAGCTGCACGACAGGCTCAGCCGCTTCGAACAGCGGCGCTGCAACCTTGTCGAAAGACACTTCCGCGTCCGCGTCCGCGTCCGCTGGCGCTGGTTCGACGGTGAAACTGGCTTCGTTGACAACGTCGCCATCTTCGCCGTCCATGCCTTCGGCCTGGTCGCGGTCGCGGCGATTGCGGTTGCGCCCGCCTCGACGACGACGACGGCGCGGCTCATCGCCACCGGCTTCGACTTCGATTTCTTCACCGTTCGGGCCGATCGTGGTGATCATTTTCGGCGCGGCGGCTTCTTCGTCGCCTTGCGCTACGGTCACATTGACAGCGGCTGCGGCGGCCACGACTGGCGCGACGGCCAGTTCATCGGTTTTCGCTTCGGCCACCGGGGTGCGGTAGTCGGCGCGCTCGCGCGGTGGACGCGGGGCGCGCTCGGCGCGCTCGCCACGTTCCGGCCGTTCGCCACGCTCAGGGCGCTCGGCACGTTCGCCGCGCGGTGCCACTGGAACGCCGGCGGCGTCGACTTGCGCTTCACGCGGCTCGCGCGGCGGCCGTGGAGGACGCGGCGGACGGGCGGCCTTGTCGGCCTCGCCCGGCTTGCCGGCTTCTTCCAGTGCGGCAGGTTTGCCCGGCTCGCGCTCGGGACGGCCGTCCGGCTTGCCGCCACGGCCAGGGCGGGCGCGCGTCCCACGGCCATTGCGGTCTTCGCGGGCGGCAGGGGCCGCGGCCGGCTTGAGCGGGGCCACAGGCGCCGGGGCGACAATGGCGGGTGCTTCCTTCTTGAAGAAGAAGTTCATGATCTTGGCCATGAAACCTTCTTCCTCGGGCGCGGTCAGCAGCGGCGCCTGGACTGGCGGGGCGACCGGCTTGAGCACTTCGGAGCGGTCCACCACAGGGGCCGGCTGGTCCGGGGTGATGGTCTTGACGACGGCTTCCTGGCGCGGCTTGACTTCTTCCTTCTGGCGCTTGCTGTAAGCCATGTCGGTTTCAGCTTCTTCGGCCAGGTTGTAGCTGGCCTGGCTGTCTTCGAGGCGCGGATCGTCGTGCTTGATGCGTTCGAGCTTGTAGTGCGGCGTGTCGAGGTGCTTGTTCGGGATCAGGATCACGCTGATGCGGTGGCGGTTCTCGATCTTGAGCACTTCGCCACGCTTTTCATTGAGCAAAAAAGCGGCAACGTCGACCGGCACCTGCACGTGGATGGTGGCCGAGTTTTCCTTCATCGCCTCTTCCTGGATGATGCGCAGCACCTGCAGGGCGGACGATTCGGTATCGCGGATGTGGCCGGTGCCGGAGCAGCGCGGGCACGTCACGTGCGAACCTTCGGACAGCGAAGGGCGCAGGCGCTGGCGCGACAGTTCCATCAGGCCGAAACGGGAAATCTTGCCCATCTGAACGCGTGCGCGGTCGTGGTGCAGGGCATCCTTGAGGCGGGTTTCGACTTCGCGCTGGTTCTTCGCCACTTCCATGTCGATGAAGTCGATGACGATCAGGCCGCCAAGGTCGCGCAGGCGCAGCTGGCGTGCTACTTCTTCGGCCGCTTCGCAGTTGGTATTGAATGCCGTCGTTTCGATGTCGGCGCCGCGGGTGGCGCGGGCCGAGTTGACGTCGACGGAAACGAGCGCTTCGGTGTGGTCGATGACGATCGCGCCGCCGGAAGGCAGGGGCACGGTGCGCGAATACGCGGTTTCGATCTGGTGTTCGATCTGGAAGCGCGAAAACAGCGGTACATCGTCGCTGTAACGCTTGACCCGGTGGATCATGTCGGGCATAACGTGGCGCATGAACTGGTGCGCTTGTTCGTAGATATCGTCGGTATCGATCAGGATCTCGCCGATATCGGGCTGGAAGTAGTCGCGGATCGCGCGGATCACGAGCGACGATTCCTGGTAGATCAGGAAGGCGCCGCTGGCCGACTTGCCGGCGCCTTCGATCGCGCGCCACAGTTGCATCAGGTAATTCAAGTCCCACTGCAGTTCTTCGACATTGCGGCCGATGCCGGCGGTACGGGCAATCACCGACATGCCCTGCGGCAGGTCCAGCTTATCCATCGTTTCGCGCAGTTCCTGGCGTTCTTCGCCTTCGACCCGGCGCGAGACGCCGCCGCCACGCGGGTTGTTCGGCATCAGGACCAGGTAACGGCCGGCCAGGGAAACGAAGGAGGTCAGGGCCGCGCCCTTGTTGCCGCGTTCTTCTTTCTCGACCTGGACCATGATTTCCTGGCCTTCGCGCAGCGCTTCCTTGACCGAGGCGGTACGGACATCGACGCCTTCGCGGAAATAGGTGCGGGCGACTTCCTTGAATGGCAGGAAACCGTGGCGGTCTTCGCCGTAGCTGACGAAGCAGGCTTCGAGCGACGGTTCGATCCGGGTAATCACGCCCTTGTAGATATTCGACTTGCGCTGTTCGCGACCGGCGGTCTCGATATCGATGTCGATCAGTTTCTGACCGTCGACAATCGCTACGCGCAGTTCTTCCTGCTGCGTAGCGTTAAACAACATGCGTTTCATTTTTATTGACTCCGCGACCCGGGGGCCGTTCCAGTGCCACGCTGCGCTGGGCGCAGGGCGGCGAAAAGTACAGGGGATGTACGCGGGAAGGGAAGTGGAGGGTGGGTATGCCTTTTCGCACGGCGCAGCGACGCAAAGCGTCACGGCCGCAACAGGGCGCGGTGGGGTCGATCGACATGCCGAGTGACGCATCGCCTGCAACTTCAGCTGCAGCAGCCCCGGATTATGCGGGGTACAGACAAAGCCAGGCCGAGCGAAATCAGTGAGCCAGACCGTCGCCAGCGAACATACTAAGACTTCGATACCGGGCTTAAACACCAGCCCTTATACTCAAGCCTTCAGGATGAGGCTTACTTCGGGTCGGGCGAAAACGACAAGCGTTATCGACGCCATCATCCGGCAAGCTGGCCCCGAGGGACAGCTTGCCAGTACTTATCCTTACAATTCCAAACAATCCATTCCGCAGCCTTGCGCGTTATCCGATTACAACAACGGTGCAACCTTGATTCGCGCCGGGATGTGCGTACACATTTTTTCCATCGAATTTGCAATTTGGCGGGGCCGATGGAGACGCCCCTGTGTAAAATATCGTTTTAATTCTTACACCAGCAGAGGTTTGACCGCCGCCTGTCGATTATATATTCAAAATGAAGGACTTAGAGAGAATTTCTGGGAAGACAGAGCAAATGAAGATGCAAAACGATGTTGTTCCCCCTTCATCACAGGCCCCCGTTCAAGCCCAATTTGTCACAATCACTGAAGAAGAAGCCGGACAGCGGATCGACAACTACTTGTTGCGGGTCTGCAAGGGCGTACCAAAAAGCCATATTTACCGCATCCTGCGCTCGGGCGAGGTGCGCGTCAACAAGGGCCGCATCGACCAGTTGTACCGGCTCGAAAGCGGCGACGTGGTGCGCATTCCGCCGGTGCGCGTGGCCGAGAAATCGAGCGCCGTGGTGCCGGGCGCCGAGTTCCCGATCCTGTTCGAAGATGCGCACCTGCTCATCATCGACAAGCCTTGCGGGGTGGCGGTGCATGGCGGTTCGGGCGTGTCGTATGGCGTGATCGAACAGTTGCGCGCGGCCCGGCCGGATGCCAAGTTCCTGGAACTGGTGCACCGGCTCGACCGCGAAACCTCGGGTTTGTTGTTGCTGGCCAAAAAGCGTTCGGCCCTCACCAACCTGCACGAGCAGATGCGCGACGGCCTGACCGACAAGCGTTACCTGACCATGGCCTGCGGCGACTGGAAAAACGCGCGCCAGCACATCAAGCTGCCCTTGCACAAGTTCACCACCGCCGATGGCGAACGGCGCGTGTGCGTACAGGCCGGCGGCATGGAATCGCATACCGTGTTCAGCCTGCTGCGCAAGTTCGACAAGTTCGCCCTGCTCGAAGCCGAACTGAAAACCGGGCGCACCCACCAGATTCGCGTTCATCTGGCTTCGTCGGGCTTTCCCATTCTTGGCGACGACAAATACGGCGATTTCGCCTTGAACCGTGTGTTGCTCAAGGCTGACGCCAGCCGTGGCGCGCTCAAGCGGATGTTCCTGCACGCGCATCAAATCACGTTTACCCATCCGGAAACCGGCAAGGATGTGACGATAAATGCGCCCTTGCCCGCAGAATGCGAACGTTTCTTGGTAAGCTTGGGGAAACCGCTGAACACAGCACCGCGTTAACTGCGCGTTGATCAATCCTGGAAGGAGCCGGCCGCCACAAGCGGCCGCAATACATGGCACGCAAGCAATTTGATCTGATCGTTTTCGACTGGGACGGAACCTTGATGGACAGCACGTCCACCATCGTCAAGTGCATCCAGGCCGCCGCCAAGGACCTCGGCTTGCCGATCCCGCGCGACGATGCCGCCTCGCACGTCATCGGCCTGGGCTTGCACGAAGCGATGCAGGCCGTGATGCCGAATATCGATCCCGCATTTTACCCGCGCATGGTCGAGCGTTACCGTTTTCATTTTCTATCGAAAGACCACGAACTGGTGCTGTTCGACGGCGTTCGCGAGATGTTGACCGAACTTTCGCAGGAAGCCTATTTTTTGGCGGTGGCCACCGGCAAAAGCCGCGTGGGCTTGAATCGTTCGCTGAACGCGGTCGGGCTGCTATCGCTGTTCGATGCCACCCGTTGCGCCGATGAGACATTCTCCAAGCCGCACCCGGCCATGCTGCAGGAATTGACGCGTGAACTGGGGCAGGACCTCAAGCGCACGGTGATGATTGGCGACACCACGCATGACTTGCTCATGGCAAATAACGCCGGCGCGGCCGCGATCGCCGTACAGTACGGCGCCCATCCGCACGAGCAGCTCAGCGCCTGCAATCCCATCTACTCGGCGCAAACGGTGGCCCAGCTGCGCACCTGGCTGGGCGAGAACGCATGATGGGCGAGCCAGGCGAGGTACTGGTCTGCACGTCCGGCCAGGTGCTCGAAGGCGGGCGCGGGGTGCGCTTTGGCGTCCTCGCCTTTGGCGACAAGGCCACCGGCTTCGTGGTGCGGCACAAGGGGACGGTGTACGCCTACCTGAACCGCTGCGCCCATGTGCCGATCGAGCTGGACTGGGCCGAAGGCGAGTTCTTCGAGTCCAGCGGCGTGTACCTGATGTGCTCGACCCACGGCGCCATCTACGTTCCCGAGAGCGGCTTTTGCGCCGGCGGACCGTGCAAGGGTGGACGCCTGCGCCCGATCGGCGTGCGCGAGCAAGACGGACAGATTTACTGGCAGCCCGACGAGTTCATCAAGCCGCCCCCCGCGCCCTGAGCGGGCGGCAACACACACCGGAAACCACTTACGTAAAGCGATTTATGACCGACAACACTTTCGGCGATGCCAAGGACAACATGCTGGCAGCGGCGCCGACCACCGGCAATTGGGAGCGCGAGACCCTGGAAAAGCTGGTTTTTGCCACGGTGCGCGAACAGCGCGCCACGCGCCGCTGGGGGATTTTCTTCAAGCTGACCTTCCTGGGGCTGGCGTTTTTCGCGCTGTGGGCGTTTTTCGATTTCGATTTCAGCGGTTCCGACATGGAAGCGCTGGGACGTCATACCGCCCTGATCGAAATCGACGGCAGCATCGAATCGGAAGGCAGCGGATCGGCCGATGTGGTGATCCCCTCCTTGAACAAGGCATTTGCCGACGCCGGCTCGGTGGCGGTGGTCCTGCGTATTAACAGCCCGGGCGGCAGCCCGGTCCAGGCGGGCAATATCGTCGATGAGATCCTGCGCCTGAAACAGGCGTATCCGGCCAAGCCGGTGTATGTGGTGGTCGATGAAATCTGCGCCTCGGGCGGTTATTACATCGCGGTGGCGGCCGATAAGATCTTTGTTAACAAGGCCAGTATTGTCGGTTCGGTCGGCGTGCTGATGGACGGTTTCGGCTTTACCGGCACCATGGACAAACTCGGGGTCGAGCGGCGATTGCTCACCGCCGGCGAAAACAAGGGTTTCCTCGATCCTTTCAGCCCGCAATCGGACAAGCACAAGGCGCATGCCCAGGCCATGCTCAACGAAATCCACCAGCAGTTCATTTCCGTGGTGCGCACCGGTCGCGGCAAGCGCCTGAAAGAGACGCCGGAGACTTTCTCGGGCCTGTTCTGGAGCGGCGCCAAGGCGGTCGAGATGGGCCTGGCCGATGGTTTCGGCACGGTCGAGACGACCGCGCGCGACGTGGTCAAGGCGGAAGACATTGTCGACTACACGGCGCACGAAGGTTTGCCGGAGCGGGTGCTGAAAAAATTCGGCGCCTCGGTGGGGGCGGGCATGGTCAACACCCTGGGGCCATCGGCCCGGCCGGTGTTGCGTTGAGAGTGATCTTGAATATTTTCCTTGAAAGTTCGGGCAGGTGTTCTATATTAGACCTGTAGTTCTTTCCATGGGAGGCCGATATAAAAAGTAAAGCGTGTGTTGGCAGAATATTGTTTGAAATGAACTACTAACCGCATCATGATGCGGTACAGAGAGAATTACAATTCCTCGCATGACGTCCTCGCATGGGGACATGGGAACGGCGGCCTACAAGCCGTCGTTTTCCATCCAGCCGATGTATTCCCGCTGATGTATTCCCGCTAATGTATTCCCGCTAATGGTTTATTTGGCCAGGTTTCCAGCCAGGTTCCGATGCGCGTTTCGCTGGCGCGAACGGCCGAAGGTCCATGACGTTTCAATGATGGGGACACTAAAGTGGCCGGCGCGCCAGGGCGCCGGGACGACTTGATCAGTCTTCGGTATCAAGCCGCCCGCGTCACCGTCCGCCAGTGCAGGACGATGACATTGCATTAATCCAGGCAAAAATCGCTTTTTTCGGCATCCACCGTGCGCAGCCGGTCCGACGCCGGAACATTGAGCGCAAGGTGGCCGGCGCAATCGGCGCGCAGGCCCGCATCGGCCACCCCGGCGCCGGCCGCATCGCCCTCGACGCCCTGAAAACCACCCTGGCTGAGCCAGTCCTGAAAGTCCTGATTGGCCTGGGCGTACCAGCGCGCCTGCGGCGACACGCGCACCATGCCCGGCACCAGCATGCGCGGCAGGTGGATGCCGCCGGTCCAGCGCGCGATCGCGTCACGCGTCGTTTCCAGCGCCGACTGCGCCAGCGGATTGTCGGGGAGATTGTCGGCAGCCGATTCCAGGAAGTCGGCGTTGTCCAATTGCGTCGCGGCGTTAGTAATGGTGCGCATCCTGGTCCTCATCATGTTTGTACTGTTCAGTTATCCTAATGGTGCCGTCAGCATTAGCAGGTAGCGTTAGGCCGATTCCTACTGAAGTTTCAGTGTAACAATCGGACTCTCGTCACTCTTGATCTGTGTCAAAGATGCGTAATGGATCTTCCGTCATTCGCGCCGTTCGGCATTTTCTCCTACAACCGAGTAGGCCGATTCCTATCCCCCGGGGAGCGCATCTGGTAAAGTCTCGCCCATGAGTAAATTATCTTTGGACCGCATCCTGCAATCGCAGGGATTCGGCACACGCAAATATTGCCGCACCCTGATCGACGATGGCGAAATCGTCATCAACGGCGCCCCGCACACCGACTACAAGACCGCGATCGAGACCGATGGCCTGGTCATGACGATCTTCGACGACGAGTGGGTCTACCGCGAACATGTGTATATCGCGCTGCATAAACCCGTCAACGTCGAGTGTTCGCGCAAGCCGAGCCACCATCCGGGCGTACTGACCTTGCTGCCGGAACAATTTACCTGGCGCGACGTGCAACCGGTCGGACGGCTCGACCACGACACCACCGGCATGTTGCTGATGTCCGACGATGGCCCGTTCATCCACACCCAGTCCTCGCCCAAACGGCACGTCCCCAAGATATATCAGGCCACCACGCAGGACAGCGTCACGCCTGAACTGATTGCGCAACTTTTGTCCGGCGTCAAACTGCATGACGAACCGGCGCCACTGGCGGCGCTCAGTTGTGTGCAGCGCGGCGAGCACCAGCTCGAAATCGTGCTGGAACAAGGCAAGTATCACCAGGTCAAACGCATGCTGGCCGCGGCCGGCAACCATTGCAGCGCGCTGCACCGGTCCGCCATCGGCCAGCTGACCCTGGAATCGCTCGGCCTGGCCGAGGGGGAATGGTGCTACCTGGACCAGGCCCAGCGCGACTTGCTGGTGCCGGCTTGATGTCGCCTGATGTGAGCTTATGAAATTAGCCACGCTCAAGGACGGTAGCCGCGATGGCCAGCTGGTGGTGGTGGCGCGCGACCTGAAAACGGCGCACGTGGCCGATGGCATCGCGCCCACCTTGCAGGCGGCGCTGGACGACTGGGCCTTCATCGCGCCCCAGTTGAGCGAGCTGTCCCTTCTGCTCAATGGCGGGCGCACCGCGCGCGGCTTCGAGTTCGATCCCGCCAGGTGCATGGCGCCGCTGCCGCGCGCGTTCCAGTGGGTCGATGGCTCGGCGTATGTCAATCACGTCGAGCTGGTGAGAAAGGCGCGCAATGCCGAGATGCCTGCCTCGTTCTGGGAAGATCCCCTGATGTACCAGGGCGGCAGCGACGATTTTCTGGGCCCGGCCGATCCGATCGTGCTGGCGCATGAAGAGTGGGGCATCGATTTCGAGGCCGAGGTGGCCGTGATCACGGGCGATATACCGATGGGCAGCACGCCGCACCAGGCGTTCGACCAGATTCGCCTGCTGCTGCTGGTCAATGATGTTTCGCTGCGTAACTTGATCCCGGCCGAGCTGGGCAAGGGTTTCGGGTTTTTGCAGTCCAAGCCGGCCTCGGCGTTTTCGCCGGTGGCGGTCACGCCCGATGAACTGGGCGACGCCTGGCAGGACGCCAAGGTGCATTTGCCGCTGCGCTCGACCTGGAACGGCAAGCTGGTCGGCCAGCCGCACGCCGGTGTCGATATGGTGTTTAACTTCGCCCAACTGCTCGCACATCTGTGTAAAACACGCAATGCACGCGCCGGTACCATTCTTGGCTCGGGCACGGTGTCGAACAAGGATGCGAAACGCGGCTACTCCTGCATTGCCGAGAAGCGCGCGCTGGAGATGATCGCCGATGGTGTCTCAAGCACGCCGTTCATGCTGTTTGGCGACACGATCAAGATCGAGATGCTGGACGCGGCAGGCAAGTCGATCTTCGGCGCGATCGATCAGGAGCTGAAGCAGGCCGAAGCCCGGAAGACACGCTAATCCGCGCTAATCCCTCCTAATAGCCGTGCATCCGCTTCAAATAGGCCGGCAACAGCCACCATAAGCACAGGACAAACGTGGCGATCCCGCCCGCCATGACCAGCCCGACCACGTGCCCGAACACTTCCGACATCACCAGGTTGGTGGCCAGGATCAGCGCGATCGCCAGCGAGAACGCGCCGGCCACGATCTGCCGTGTCGCCACCCGCTTGAAGCGGGCCCGGTCATTGAGCGGGCGCATCAGCCGATGCTGGATCGCCGGCGCACTCAACAACACTAAACTGGTCAGCGCCAGCACGAAGGTCGCCAGGAACACGATTTTCTCGGCCTGCACGATCTGCTTGAAGCCGCCGTTGAACGGCAGGATGATCAGGAACGCGGTCAGCATCTGCGCCCCCGGCAGCAGGATGCGCTGCTCGCTGAGCATGTCGGAAAAGTCGCCATCTTCCTTGAGGTCGGCCGCGACCAGCGGCTCTTGTGGGTCGGGCGGAACCAAGGAATTCATGGCAATCGTATAGAAGTTGATAATTTTCGATTATACGAGAGCGCGCGTCAGAGCCGCGTTCGCCTGCCAGAGGGCGAATCGAACAGGGAATTGACCCCTGTTTGCGGCCTTAATCGACGGATAGCTTCAGAGCAATATCGCGAATAATGGCATCTGTTAACGGGAGCCTGGCATGTCAGACGAAAGCGACGCAGAAAAGACAGAAGCGGCGTCAGCCAAGCGATTGGAGCAGGCGCGCGAAGACGGCGACGTGCCGCGCTCGCGTGAAGTGGCCACGTTTACGGTCTTGATGACGGCCGGCTGCACCCTGTGGTTCTTCGGCGCCGGCATCGTGCGCCAGCTCAATGCGAGCATGGTCTCCGGCATGTCCATGGACCGCGAGCAAATCCTCAACCCGAACGTGATGATCATGCGCGTGGCCAGCGATATCGCCCAGGTCTTGCTGGCCTGCCTGCCGCTGGCGTTCGCCGTGATGGTGGTGGCGCTCGCCTCGCCCCTGCTGATCGGCGGCTGGCTGTTCAGCAGCAAGTCGTTCATGCCCAATTTCAACAAGCTGAACCCGGTCCGGGGCTTGAGCAATATGATTTCCACCAACGCCCTGGTCGAACTGCTCAAGGCCATTGCCAAGACCATCGTGGTGGGCACCGTGGCCTGGATGGTCGTGATGAGCCAGAAAGACGCCGTCATCGGCCTGGCCGTCGAGCCCCTGAAAAGCGGCAGCGCGCACATGGTCGACCTGATCGGCTCGGCGTTCCTGTTCATCGTCGGCGGCCTCGGCATCGTGGCCGCGATCGACGGTCCGTACCAGATCTGGCATTACGCGAACAAGCTCAAGATGACGCGCCAGGAAATGATCCAGGAAGCGAAAGAGTCGGACGGCAATCCCCAGATGAAAGGCAAGATCCGCCAGATGCAGCGCGAAATGTCGCAGCGCCGCATGATGGCCGAGGTGCCGACCGCCGATGTGATCGTGACCAACCCGACCCACTACGCGGTGGCGCTCAAGTACGCCGACGGCCAGCGCGGCGCGCCGCGCGTGGTGGCCAAGGGGGCCGATGAGGTGGCGGCCAAGATTCGCGAACTGGCCAAGGAACACAACGTGGCCATGCTGGAAGCGCCGGCGCTGGCGCGTGCGCTGCACAAGCATACCGAGATCGGCGACGAGATTCCGGAAGCGCTGTACTCGGCGGTGGCCGAAGTGCTGGCGTATGTATTCCAGTTGCGCGCCTACAAGAAAGATGGCGGCACCTACCCCGACCGGCCGACCAGGCTGCGCGTACCACCCGAGCTCGACCCGCACGACCCGGCATCGCACACCACAGCTGAACCGAAGAACGGAGCCACACCATGAACCGCCTGAATATGCCCTCCTGGTTGCGTGGAATGAAAGGCGGCGGCAACGCCCTGGCCGCTCCGGCCATCATCATCATGCTCTTGATGATGATGATCCTGCCCTTGCCGGCCTTCGTGCTGGACGTGTTCTTCAGCTTCAACATCGCCCTGTCGGTGATCGTGCTGCTGACCAGCCTGTACACGGTCAAGCCGCTCGACTTCATGGCCTTCCCGACCATCCTGCTGGTGTCGACCATGCTGCGCCTGTCGCTCAACGTGGCGTCGACCCGGATCGTGCTGACCGAAGGCCACACCGGCGGCGCCGCGGCCGGTAAAGTGATTGAAGCCTTCGGTCACTTCCTCATCGGCGGCAACTACACGGTGGGTATCGTCGTGTTTATCATTCTGACCATCATTAACTTTACCGTGGTCACCAAGGGTGCGGGCCGGATCGCCGAAGTGGGCGCGCGTTTCGCCCTGGACGCCATGCCTGGTAAACAGATGGCGATCGACGCCGACCTCAACGCCGGCCTGATCGCCGAAGACGAAGCGCGCCGCCGCCGTACCGAAGTCGCCCAGGAAGCCGAGTTCTACGGCGCCATGGACGGCGCCTCGAAATACGTGCGCGGCGACGCGGTGGCCGGCATCATGGTGACCGTGATCAACGTGATCGGCGGCTTGCTGGTCGGTATCCTGCAGCACGACCTCGGCTTTGCCGAAGCGGCCAAGACCTACACCCTGCTGGCCATCGGTGACGGCCTGGTGGCGCAGATTCCCTCGCTGATCATCTCGACCGCGGCCGGTATCGTGGTGTCGCGCGTGGCCAGCGAGCACGACATCGGCACCCAGCTGATGAACCAATTGTTCGCCAAGCCGGAAGTGCTGTATATCACCGCGGCGATTATCGGCGGCATGGGTTTGATTCCCGGCATGCCGAACCTGGTATTCCTGCTGCTGGCCGGCTCGCTCGCGGGCAGCGCCTACATGATCAACCGCAAGGCCAAGGCGCCGCCGCCGGAAGTCATCGAGACCCCGGCGCCGGCCGCGCCGACCGAGCAGGAAGAGGCCAGCTGGCAAGACATCATGCCGGTCGATACCTTGGGGCTGGAAGTGGGGTATCGTTTGATTCCGCTGGTCGACAAGACCCAGGGTGGCGAGCTGCTCAAGCGCATCAAGGGGATACGCAAGAAGTTCGCCCAGGAAGTCGGTTTCCTGGCGCCGCCGGTGCATATCCGCGACAACCTGGAACTGAAGCCGTCGGCTTACCGCATCACCCTCAAGGGCGTGGAAGTGGGCAGCGGCGAGTCGATGAACGGGCAGTTCCTGGCGATCAATCCGGGCATGGCCAGCGGCAGCCTGGCGGGCCTGGTGACCACCGATCCAGCCTTCGGCCTGCCTGCGGTGTGGATCGATGCCGGGCTGCGCGACGAAGCGCAGAGCATGGGCTACACGGTGGTCGATGCCGGTACCGTGGTGGCGACGCACCTGAACCATCTGATCACGACGCACGCGTCCGAGTTGCTCGGCCGTGCGGAAGTGCAGGCCCTGCTCGACCATCTGGCCAAGGAAGCACCGAAGCTGGTGGAAGACCTGGTGCCGAAGCTGGTGTCGCTGTCGACCCTGCAGAAAGTGTTGCAGAATCTCTTGGTCGAAGGCGTACACATCCGTGATATGCGGACCGTGATCGAGACCCTGGCCGAGTATGCGACCCAAACCCAGGACCCGGCCGAGCTGACCGCCGTGGTGCGCATTGCGCTGGGCCGGGCGATTGTGCAGCAGTTGTTCCCGGGCACGAATGAGTTGTCGGTGATGACCCTGGATAACCGGCTTGAGCGCTTGTTGATGCAGGCGCTGGGCGCCGGTGGCGATGGCGCCGGGATCGAGCCGGGTTTGGCCGATACGATTGCGCAGCAGGCCGGTGCGGCGGCGGCGCAGCAGGAGCAGATGGGCTTGACGCCGGTGTTGCTGGTGCCGGGTCCGTTACGGGCCTTGTTGTCGAAGTTCCTGCGCCGGGCGCTGCCGCAATTGAAGGTGCTGTCGCACAATGAGATTCCAGAGACCAAGACGATTCATGTGACCAGTTTGGTGGGGGCGCAGTAAGAATCGCGTTTCTGACCAACATCCTCGTTGTTCCTGCTCCGCCTATACCCCGTCGTTCCCGCGCAGGCGGGAACCCAAGTTCGCGCCGGAGCCGACGGCTGAGCAAGAAACTTGGGTTCCCGCCTGCGCGGGAACGACGGGGGGAAGAACATCGATGTCTCTTAGTCCGCAGTGAAGTCCAGGTACAAATCCCGCCATGTCGGATTTTCGGCTTGCACCAGATTGATTTTCCAGTTGCGCCGCCACTTCTTGATCTGCTTCTCGCGCTTGATCGCTTCCATGATATCAAAGTGCATTTCATACCAGACCAGCTTGTCCACCCGATAGCGCTTTGTGAAACCCTCGGCAAGGGCGCTACGATGTTGCCAGATACGCGTCACCAGGTCCGATGTCACGCCCGTGTACAAGGTGCCATACGGATCGCTGGCAAGGATATAGACATAGCTGTGCTTTTCCATGGCATTCATGGTGGGCTGTTACAAGTGCTGGTTTCTGGCCTGGCTCAATGGTGTGGGAGATTACGCGTACTTGGGTTCCCGCCTGCGCGGGAAGTCGGTTCCGGCAATGCCGGGAACGACGGCAGGGAGCGGCGGTTTGTTCAGCGCGGGAACGACGCGATCGAAATGACGCCCTTTTCCCATCCTCCTCCCCAGATCGTTTCCATCCTGCATCGTCAATAATGGACCCTGTCAGTGCTCATGTGAGCACCCGGCAGGAAAACCCAGGAGTTGGCGATGAATGTCAAAAAATTTACGGCTGCAACATCACGCGACGCACTGCGTAAAGTACGCGAAGCGCTCGGGCCCGACGCCGTCATCCTGTCCAACCGTCCCGTCGATGGCGTCGTCGAAATCCTCGCCCTGGCCAGCGACGACGTCGCCTCGATCTCCTCGCCGGCCCCCGAGTCCGACATGGCCCAGCCGCGCCCATCCCTGTCGATCCCGCCTGAAACTTACGCCAACCGCCGCGTCGCGCCGGCCCCGGCCCCGGCCTACGCCGTCCAGCCCGAATCGTTCGACATGTCGATGATGGCCTCGCACATGTCGTCCATGATGATGCAAGCCATGAATCAGGCCAAGGATAGCGCCGCCGCCGACATGTCGGGCATGATGAATGAAATCCGCGCCATGCGTGGCTTGATGGAAAGCCAACTGGCCGAGATCGCCTGGGGCACCACCCAGCAGCGCGAACCGCAAAAAGCCGGCGTGCTGCGCGAGATGCTGGCCGCCGGTTTCTCGCCCAGCCTGTCGCGCTATCTGATCGAAAAACTGCCGGACGGGAAAGATGCCGCCGAGAGCCTGCGCTGGATCAAAACGGTCCTCTCGCGCAACCTGACCACCATCTCGAACGAAGATGAAATCCTGGAAAAGGGCGGCGTGTTCGCCCTGGTCGGCCCGACCGGCGTCGGCAAGACCACCAGCACCGCCAAGCTGGCCGCGCGCTGCGTGATGCGCCACGGCCCGGAAAAACTGGCCCTGATCACCACCGACGCCTATCGTATCGGCGGGCACGAACAATTGCGCATCTACGGCAAGATCCTCGGCGTGATGGTGCATTCGGTCAAGGATGAATCGGACCTGCGCATCGCCCTCAAGGAATTGCGCAACAAGCACACCGTGCTGATCGACACCGTCGGCGTCTCCCAGCGCGACCAGAACGTGGCCGAACAGGTGGCGATGCTGTCCGAGACCGGCGCCGACGTCAAGCGCCTGCTGTGCCTGAACTCGACCTCGACCAACGAAACCCTCAATGAAGTGGTGCGCGCCTACCAGGGCAGCGGCCTGGCTGGCTGCATCATGACCAAACTCGACGAAGCGGCCTCGATCGGCAATGTGCTCGATGTCGTGATCCGCCAGAAACTGAAGCTGTTCTATGTCTCGAACGGCCAGCGCGTGCCGGAAGACCTGCACCTGGCCGACCGCAACATGCTGGTCGACCGCGCCTTCCGCCTCAAGCGCGACGCCGCCGCCAGCCAGTTTTCGGACGCCGAACTGCCGCTGCTGATGGCGAACACCAGCAACGCCCGCAACGACCGCAGCCTGCGCGAGGTGTCCCTTGGCTAATCATTTCGATTTCGACCAGGCCGAAGGCCTGCGCCGGATGCTGGCCGGCCCCAAGCCACGCATCGTCACCTTTCTTTCCGCCACGCCGCAAGACGACAAGGGCGCCATGCTGGTCAACCTGGGCGCCTCCCTGGCGCGCGCCGGCAACGACGTGCTCATCGTCGACGCCTGCGACCGCGAATACGGCGTGGCCCAGCGCCTCGGCGTGGCCGACCGCGCCAGCCTGTTGCAGGTGGCGCGCCAGCAGTGCGCGCTGAACCAGATCATCCACCAGGTGCCGCAAGGCTTCGGCGTGGTCAGCATGGCGCGTGCGCGCGGCGGCCCGGACGAAGCGCGCCGCCTGGCCAAGACCTTCGACGTGCTGGTCAAGCAGACCGGCATCGTCATCGTCGACGGCGAATTCGGCGACGACGACACCTTTCCGGTACCCGTCATGGAGAGCGCCGAAATCGTGGTCCAGGTCTCCACCAGCGCCGCCTCGATCACCGCCGCCTACACCCTCATCAAGCGACTTTCGCAACAATTGGGACGCCGTCCGTTCGGAATTCTGGTCACGGGCGCATCCGAAGCGGAAGCGAAGGTGGTATACGATAATATGTCATCTGCGGCAAGTCGTTACCTTGCCGTACAGCTCACGTCAATGGGCTCGGTCCCGGCGGACGAATACCTGCACCGGGCCGCGCGCTTGGGCCGGGCCGTGGTCGACGCGTTCCCGCTGGCGGGAGCCTCGGTTGCATTTCGCCAGCTGGCGGGGCGCTTTGCCCTGTCGGCCATGCCGCAGCTCGGGCACACAGGGGGGACTTCCCATTTTGGTTCTTAAAACATACTGAGATCTATGTATACCGTCAAAGGGAAAGCGGACAAGAACCATTTACTGACCGAGCATATGCCCTTGGTGAAGCGGCTCGCCCACCACATGAAGGCCAAGCTGCCGCCCAGCGTGGAAGTCGACGACCTGGTCCAGGCCGGCATGATCGGCCTGCTCGACGCCATCAGCCGCTATGAGGAAACCCACGGCGCCCAATTCGAAACCTACGCCGTGCTGCGCATCCGCGGCGCCATGCTCGATGAACTGCGCAGCAGCGACTGGCTGCCGCGCTCGATGCGCCAGAACATGCGCAAGATCGAAACGGCAATGAGCACCCTGCAGCAAAAGCTAGGCCACCCGCCCACCGAATCGGAAGTCGCGAAAAGCCTGAAACTGTCCCTGGCCGACTACCAGGACATGCTCACCGACGGCGGCGGCCACCAGCTGGTGTACTACGAAGATTTTCACGATAACGAGGGCGGCAACGACAGCTTCCTCGACCGCTATGCGGTGGACGACGCCGATCCGCTGCGCAGCCTGCTCGACGGCGATTTCCGCCAGGCCGTCATCGACGCCATCGACGGCTTGCCGCCGCGCGAAAAAATCCTCATGGGCCTGTACTACGAAGAAGAACTGAACCTCAAAGAGATCGGGGCCGTCATGGGTGTATCGGAATCGCGCGTGTCGCAGCTGCACACCCAGGCGGTCGCGCGCCTGCGCGCGTGCTTGAAGGAGCAGGCGTGGACCGGGCCAGCGTAGCGGGAATTTTCCTGGCCCTGGCCGGCCTGCTGGTCGGCCAGGCGCTGGAAGGCGGCAAGCTGTCGTCCCTGGTGCAGCCGGCGGCGTTTGCCATCGTCGTCATCGGCACCATCGGCGCCGTGCTGCTGCAAAGCGAAGCGCCGACCTTCATGCGCGGCGTGCGCATGCTGCGCTGGGTGTTCTCGCCGCCGCCGAGCCAGCGCGCCGCCCTGGCGCGCGAGATCGCCGTGTGGGGCTTGCATGCGCGCCGCGACGGCTTGCTGTCGCTGGAAAAATACATGGCGGTCAACAAGGATAAATTCGTGCAGAAGGGCTTGCGCCTGGTGGTCGACGGCATCGCCCCCGACAAGCTGCGCAGCCTGATGGAGATGGAAGTGACGGCCTACGAATTCGGCGAACGCCAGGCCGTCAAGATCTGGGAGGCGGCGGCCGGCTACTCGCCCACCATCGGCATCCTGGGCGCGGTGCTGGGGCTGATCCACGTGATGGAAAACCTGAGCGACCCGGGTAAGCTCGGCAGCGGGATCGCGGTCGCTTTCGTCTCGACCGTGTACGGGGTCGGGCTGGCCAATATGTTTTTCTACCCGATCGCCAACAAGCTCAAGACCATCGTCGCCGAACGGGTGACCCAGTACGAAATCCTCACCGATGTCTTTCACGACATCGCCAGCGGCGACCATTCGCGCGTGATCGAAGAACGGGTCGCCTGCCTGCTCTCGCGGCCCTGACCATGGCCCGCAAAAAGTACGAAGCCGAGCACGAAAATCACGAACGCTGGCTCATTTCGTACGCCGATTTCATCACCTTGCTGTTCGCGTTTTTCGTGGTCATGTATGCCATTTCGGTCGTCAACGAGGGAAAATACAAGGTGTTTTCGGTCTCGCTGGGCGACGCCTTCGGCGGCAAGGAGCAAAAGACGGCCAGTGTCGCCAGCAGCGACGTGCCGCAGCTGATCGTGCTGCCCGACCCTTTGACCAAGCGGCGCGCCGAAGCCATGCGGCGCGAAAAGGAAAGCCTGACCAAGCTCGCGCAAAAGCTGACCTCGACCCTGGCGCCGCTGGTGCGCGAAGGCAAGGTGCGGGTGACGCAGAACAGCCGCGGGGTGAGCGTGGAAATCAATGCCAGTGTGCTGTTCGATCCGGGCGACGCCACCCTCACCCCCGAATCGGACCAGGCCCTGCGCGCGCTGGCGGTGCTGCTCAAGGACGATGCGCACGCGGTGCAGGTGGAAGGCCACACCGACCCGACCCCGATCAGGAATGCGCTGTTCCCCTCGAACTGGGAATTGTCGGCGGTGCGCGCGAGCAGCGTGGTGCGCCTGTTCATCGACAGCGGTGTGGCGCCCGAACGCCTCACTGCCGTGGGGCATGGCGCCAATATCGCGGTCGCGTCCAACGACATGCCCGAAGGGCGCGCGCGCAACCGGCGGGTGGCGGTGACGATCCTGTCGGCGCTGCCCGATACCACGACCGACATCCCCACCCGTTGATTCAACCGGGCTGGCGTGGGGCCTGAAACGGTGCACAATGGTCGAGAACGGCGCAGGCGGGCGACCCGGCCCCGCCTGAGGCAAGCGCCGCCGGCCGGGACCGACAAGACGAGACAAGGAGCAAGCCGATGAAACGATCCGTGGCGGGCATGTTGATGCTCATGGCGCTGGGACTGGCCTATGCGAAGGATAAGCCGATGAGTGGGGTGAGCGAGAAGGTGTCGGTCGCTTCGCGCGGCGGCAAGGTGCTGGTGACCTTGACGGTGAGTAACAAGACCAGGCAGCCGATCTATCTGTGGAAGGTGACGTACCAGAGCCGGCAACTGTTCGGGCCGGATGTCGACATCAGCGTGGTGGGCAGTGCGGCGCCGGTCAATTACATCGGCCCGGTGGTCAAGCGGGCGCCGCCGCAGCCCGACGATTACTTGAAGGTGGAGCCGAACGGCATGCACCGCAATACCATCGACATCACGCGCGCGTATGATTTCCAGCCGGGCAAGCAGCGCTACCGGCTCAGTCATACGGGAAGTTACGTGCTTGATCTGCAGCAGCTGGATCATCCCGAGACGATGAAACCGGCCTCGACGGTGTTCACGCATACGCAGGTGGCCCAGCCGGCGGAGCAATAAGCAGCACAGGCTGGCGATAAAAATACAGCCTGGCCGCGCGCGCGGCCAGGCTGCTTTTCATTACCGGCCGGCTTACGGCAGCGAAGGCGTGTTCTCGCCGAAATACTCGTGCGAGTCGGCATTGTCGATCGCCTTGGTCGGATTGCTGCTCGCCAGGCTGGCCGCGGCCGACTGGCCATACGCCCAGTCATCGGTCGCCGCCACCACGTTGAAGTGGCTCAGTTCGTGCACCAGGGTGCCGCCCTTCGAATCGGTGCCCGAGGTCGGCGCCGACCAGAACGCGTTGCAGACGTAGATCTTGTACGGCTGGGTCGGGTACACATACGCGTAGTAGGATTCCTTGCAGCTGCAATCGACCACGATCGGCTTGCTATCGAGCGCGTTCTTGATATTGGTAAAGTGCGTCTTGACCGTCGCGTAGCGCGTCGACGTGTAGGCGCCGAACCATTTTTTGTAGCGCGTGCCTTGCAGGTTGCTGTTCAAGTAAGTCAGGCCGCTGTTGGCCATCGTTTTCGCTGCCGCCACCCCCGAGTTGATCGAGCTCTGCTGCGACGAGCTGCAACTGGCGAACGAGATGCCGGCCGTTCCCGCGGCCTGCTGGCGCGCCGCCAGTTCGAGCGGATCGGCCACGATGGTGCCGCGCTCGAGACGCCCGTCGATCCAGAGCGAGACCGGCGCCGATTCGATCTCGCCGATCTCGCGCTGGCCCTGCTGCGCGGTCAGGCTGTTCTCGTCGTCGCCCGTCGAGTTGAACAGATTGAGCGAGGCCGCGTGGTAGCGGATCGCGTAGTCGCCGGTCACGCTCATGTCGTACATGGACGAGAGCTCCACCTTGGCGGTGTGCGAGGCGCCCGGCTTGAGCAGGTAGTAATCCTTGGCGGTCGGGGCAGGGCGCTTGTAATGGCGGCCCTGGTACGGTACATCCACGCCGTCGCGGGTGACGTCGAACAGATGGTCTTCCACACCGGCAAACGGCGTATGCCATTTCAGCACGTATTGCGGCTTGGACGAGGTGTTGGTGATGGTCACGCGCACGAGCACGTCATCCTGCTTGCCGAGCGAGGATTTTTCGGGACTCAGGCTGACAGTCACCCCGTTCGATCCCGCCTGGGCTGCCAGGCAGGCTGCTGCTGCAACGATACCGACGCTTGCTTTTACCAAGTGATTCCAGTTCATACCGTTCTCCGTGAGTGATGTGCTTGTTCTGAGTGCCGGGCCGAAAGCGGCCTCAACAACCCATCCTTACATGCCGAATCGACACAGGACAGTCATAATCATCGGTAATTGTGTCATTCTGGCGAATTCTGAACGTATCACTGCTGTGCTTAAAAGAATGTGCTTTCGCACAATTTCTTCAATGAAATCAGGCTTGTCGGGAGAAAAAATTTCTATCGATAATTAACAAAAATGTTAAATTTTGACCTTGGCGTGCCGCATCCGAAGCAAGCGTGTATTCTGGCGCCGGGGGCTCGACGGGGCCGTTGCGCTAATTGACCGAAGGGGAATCGATGACCAACAAGAATGTCCGCCCGCACGGCGGCGACAACATCACACCGCGCATCGCGCTTGCCTTGGGTAAGCATGCTGTCGCTGCCTTGGCGCTGGCATGCGCGTTGCCGGCGGCCCAGGCCGGGGCGCCGCGCGGCGCCAGCGACGCGGCCCAGGCCAAGGCCCAGGCCGGGGCGCCGCGCGGCGCCAGCGACGCGGCCCAGGCCAAGGCCCAGGCCAAGGCCCAGGCCGAGGCCGAAGCCGAGGCCACGGCCGAGACCATCTACCGCAACGGCTACATCTACACGGTCGACGCCGCCGACAGCGTGCAGCAGGCGCTGGCCGTGCGCGGCGGGCGCATCGTCTACGTGGGCGACAACGCCGGCGCGGTCGCGCTCAAGGGCAAGCAGACCCGCGTCATCGACCTGCAAGGGCGCATGCTGATGCCCGGTCTGATCGACGCCCACATGCACCCGCTGTCGGGCGGCAAGCGCCTCCTGCATTGCAACCTGAACTACGAAGCGCTGACCGTGCCGCAGTTCCAGGCGCGCATCCAGGCCTGCGCCGACAAGGACCGCGCCGCCAAGGGCGGCAAGAGCGACAAGAAATGGCTGCAAGTGGTCAACTGGTTCCAGCAAAGCATGCTGCCGGCCGGCGTGGAAACCACCCGCGCCACGCTCGACGCCATCAAGACCGACCGTCCGATCGCGGTGCGCTCCTCGTTCGGCCACTCTTACCTGGTCAGTACGCGCGGGCTGCAAGCGGCCGGCATTGTGCGCGCCACGCCAGACCCGGACACCGGCAAGATCGTGCGCGACGCCGCCGGCGAGCCGAGCGGCTTGCTGGAAGACGCCGCCATGGAGCTGGTCAGCAAAGTGCTGCCCAAAACCACCCCGGCCGAGACCGTCACCGCCGCCAGCTTCGCCATGCAGGCGCTGGGCCGCCAGGGCGTGACCAGTTTTCTCGACGCCAGCAGCGATGAAGAAATTTTCACGGCGTTTGCCGCCATCGCGCGCCAGGGCAAGCTGAGCGCGCGCGCCCATTTCGCCGCCGAGGTGTCGACCGAGGACGGCCTTGACCCGGCGCGCGCGGTCGCGTCCGTGCTGAAGATGGTCAAGCGCTTCCATCAGGACGGCGACGGCGTCACCCCGCTCATGCGCGTGCGCCACGCCAAGATCTATATGGATGGCGTGATCGCCGCGCCGGCCTTGACCGGCACCATGGTGGCGCCGTACTTTGTCGACCGCGGCACGCCGGGGCATCCGCACTGGGTGCCGGGCGACAGCAAGGGGCCGCCGACCTACTTCAAGCCGGAGGCGCTCAAAGCGATCCTGATCGGGCTGGCCAAGGCCGGCATCGATGCCCACGTGCATGTCGATGGCGACGGCGCGGTGCGCGAAACGCTCGACGCGGTCGAGGCCCTGCGCGCCGCACCCGGCGGCAAGGAGGCGCGTCCGGCGCTGGCGCATGCCGAAATCGTCGATCCGGCCGACTTTGGCCGCTTTGCCGCGCTCGATGCCAGCGCGGTGCTCTCTTTCCAGTGGGGCAAGCCGGCGCCGGACACGGTGGCGGGCCTGAAGGATTACCTGGGACCGCAGCGCTACGCGATCCTGGAACCGCAGTCGCTGCTGCTCGACGCCGGCGCGCGCGTGGTGTTCGGCAGCGACTGGCCGGTCGATGCGCTGGACGAATGGTTTGCGCTCAAGGTCGGCGTGACCCGCACCAACGCGCCGTCGGCCGGCCCGGAGTTCGCGGGCCGGCTGGGAGCGGCGCCGGGCATGCCGCGCGCCGCCGTGTTGCGGGCGGTGACGATGAATGCCGCGTATACCTTGCGCCAGGAAGGGCAGGTCGGTTCGCTGGAGGTGGGCAAGCTGGCCGATCTGATCGTGCTGGACCGCAATTTCTTCCAGATACCGGATGAGGAAATCGCCGACGTCAAGGTGCTGCAGACGGTCGTGGGCGGCAAGCTTGTCCATCAGGCTCCCGGTTTTTTGTAGGCCGGCTGTCGATGGCGACGCAATCGACCGCGATCCGTGTCAACAGCGCTTATCTGCAGACCGTGTTGGCCCCGATTTACCGCGAGGCGATGCTGGGCGAGCATGACGCAGAATGCGCTTTATTGGACCTTCGCAACCGGGTTCATCGTGAACTGTGCGTCGAAGAGATCGTCGCGCCGCTGTTCGCGGAGCTGGCGCTGCCGACCTTGGAAAAGACCGGGCAGGCATTGACGTATCTGTTGCATGTGTCGCCTGGCCCCAGGCTCGCGCCGGCTTGCCAGCTATTCGGGGTGGCGTTAAACGAATGCGTGCTGCTGCTGAACCAGATATGGTCGGTGGTCTTTCCCGATGAGGACAGGGATGTCCCGGCCGGATGGCGCTATGTCGACAAAGCCAAATCGTTAAACTATCATCAAACGAGGGATTTCTACGCGTCATCGCCGCAATTGTTGGACGGCGCGTGGGAACGGCTGGAGCAGCGCCTTCGCGCCGGTCTGAATTCACGCGGCTGATCGTTGCGCTGATGGCGTGTGAGGCATTCTTTGGGGCGAGCGTTCGAACGCGCGACCAGATATCGCTGCTGAAGATGCTCGCGCTCGGCCAGAAGGCGATTGACGACGGCAATGTGACTGACCACGACAACTTCTTTGCTGAGTTGGAAGCAGAAGATGAAGAAGTCGGCAGCGAAGATTAGGTGGCAGCCGGGCGACTATGCAAAACGGCCGCGCCAGGCGACCGTCCCGTCAACAACAGAAAAGAGAGCTGGCTTAGCCGACCACGTAACGCTTCGATGGCCCGCCCGGCGCGGCCTGGCCGCTCTTGCCGTACACCCCCGCTTCGCCACCGCTGGTCGGGGTGCGCATGGCGTTGATCAGCCCCTTGGTGTGCGAGAGCTGCTTGGTGATCAGCATGCCGTTGATACGGTTCAATTCCTTCGCCTCGCGCGTCTTGTCCAGCAATGCTTGCCAGCTGGACAATGCATCGGCCGCGCCGTGCCTGTTCATCCATGCCTGCATGCCGCCCTCGTCCGCCGCGAAGCCGGCCGCCGCCAGGTGCGCATGGCGTTGCTGCGCCAGCGTCGTCATCTCGAGCACCGCCTGCGCCTTGCGTGGCGTGAGCTGGTCGAGGCCGGCCGTGTCCGCACTGACCAGCAGTTGCTGTTCCTGCGTCATCAATTCCAGCACGGAAGTGATCAAGGCAAGTTCCTGCGGCAGGGTGGTGCTCGGGGTCGCGGTTGACATGGTCTGGTATCGCCGGAAAGCCGGCGCGGTTAGCGTTTTCGGGAATGCAGCAAGTCGCGCACGGTGTCGAGCAAGCCATCCGCGACCTTCTCGGAATTGACCTGGAACTGGCCGTCGGCGATCGCCAGCTTGATGCGCTCGACTTTTTTGGTGTCGAACACGCCATTGCTGCTGCTAACCGCACTGGCCATGGCCTGGCCCTGCGAGGACAGCTTGACGCTGTCGGTGCTGGCCGGGGCCGCGCTGGAAGCTTTTTCGGTGCTTTTGGCGTTCGCCGCGGGCGTACTCGCCGCCGGCAGGCCGGGGTTACTTTTGAGGTTGTCGTTAATTTTCACAGCATCATCCTTCATTGGGCGGAGCGGTAAAAACTCCAGGGTCTGCGTAAGTAACGGCGCATGCGGCGTAAACTTTAGCGCATTCCCGCGCGAGTTTGAACACTTGCCTAAAAGACCACCTCCACCAATCCGCCCATCCGGGCCACCCCGCTGAGGATGGCGCCGGCCGGCGTTCTCACCTGGACCACCTGGCCATCGCTGGCGTTGCCGATCGCGCGCGCTTCGGCCGATACCCGGAACCCGTTGCCGCTCGAGACCACCCTGACCAGCTGTCCCTGCTGCACCACCGGTTTGCCGCGCAGCGCATCGAGGCGCAGCGGCGTGCCGGACGCGAGCGATACCGTGCTGGTGCGACCGACCGCTTGCGCCATGTCGGTCACGATCCCGTTCGGCATCGTCCCAATGTCACCCTTAAGCAACACTAATTGCGATTGTTCAATTGTTTGACCCTGGACCAGGGGCACGGCGGTGGCCACGTAATCGCTCACCACGCTCACCTGCGCCTGAATATACACCGTCCACGCGACCGGCGCGGTGCAGCGCACGCCGACCGTGGTTTTTCCCGAGGTGCGCGCGCCGGGCTGCTGGAAAGCTTGCGGGGCCGGGCAGGAGGCCAGGCTCATGCGCTGGTTGACGGGGCCGGCGGTGACCGTCACGTCGCCCGCCAGGGCCGCGTTCTGGGCGCGCAGATAGTCTTCCGCCACGCGCTTGAGCACGGCCGGGTCTTGCAAAGTGGGCGCCGGCGCGGCGGCCGACTGCGCGAAGCAATATTGCGAGGCAAGCAAGAGGGCGGTGAAGAAGGCGATTTTCATATGGATTGCTTTCAGGAATGAGAGCATCATAGACTTCACGCGACCTTGCCGAACTTCCGAATAGCCGTGTTTTGGCGCCCCTTATCGTTCGATTGGGCAAGCAACAGGGTCCGTATGATTCATCCTGTCATCACCAGTACATTGCCGCCAACCCGGAGGCAGTCGACAGATGCGGAGCACGACATGATTGGCAAACTCGACGATTACATGCGCTTTAACGAGACGGCCCTGAGCCTGCGCTCGCAACGCCAGGAATTGCTGGCGTCGAACATCGCGAATGCGGATACGCCTAACTACAAGGCGCGCGATATTGATTTCGCCAGCGCCCTGCAAGGCGTGCTGGCCAAGGGGGCGCCGCCGGCCGGCGTGCTCAAGCAAACCGCCCCGGCCCACATGGCGACCGGCGCCGCCAAGGGCGAGGTGCTGGCCAACGGCACCCCGGTGCAGTACCGCACCCCGGCCCAGGGCGCGGTCGACGGCAACACGGTCGACATGGATGTCGAGCGCAACCAGTTTGCCGACAACGCCCTGCGCTACGAAGCGGCGGTCACCTTCATCAATATGCAGATCCGCGGGATGACCTCGGCGATCCAGGGAGGCCAGTAATCATGTCGCTCTTTAATATCTTTAACGTGTCCGGCTCGGCCATGAGCGCCCAGGCCCAGCGCCTCAACGCCACCGCCAGCAACCTGGCCAATGCCGACAGCGCCACCAGCGCCAGCGGCGAGGCCTACCGCGCCAAGCAAGTGGTGTTCGAGGCGGTCCCGACCGACGGCGCCGGCACCGCCGTCAGGGTGCGCGAAGTGATCGAAGATCCTTCCCCGCTCAAGCAGGTGTACGACCCGAAACATCCGATGGCCGACGAGAAGGGCTATGTGGCCATGCCGAACGTCAACGTGGTCGACGAGATGGTCAACATGCTGTCGGCCTCGCGTTCCTACCAGACCAATGTCGAAACCATGAACGCGGCCAAGTCGCTGTTGATGAAAACCTTGACCATCGGTCAATAAGCTGATCGATCAACTGAGAAACCGCCATGGCAACCGTCAATTCCAATGCACCCGTGATGTCGCAAGACTTGCTCAACGCCGTCAACCCGAAGAAGCCGAAAGCGGTCGAAGGCAGCGTCGAGGCGGACACCGACAAGTTCATGACCCTGCTGGTCACCCAGCTCAAGAACCAGGACCCGATGAATCCGCTCGACAATGCGCAGATCACCAGCCAGCTGGCGCAGCTGTCGACGGTGACCGGCGTCAACAAGCTGAACACGACGATGGAAACGCTCAAGTCGAGCTACCAGGGTTCGGAAGGCTTGCAGGCCGCCAACCTGATCGGGCACGGCGTGCTGGTTGACGGCAACGGCGTGACCCTGGCCGGCGGCAAGGGCATCATGGGCGTCCACATGGCGACCCCGGCCGACAAGGTGCAGCTGATCATTACCGATCCGAAGACCGGCAAGGATGTCCAGACCATCGACCTCGGCAAGCAGGTGGCCGGCACCGTGCCGGTGGCCTGGGACGGGGTGGTCGACCCGACCAAACTCGACGCGGCCGGCAAGCCCATCGCGCTCAAGGATGGCAATTACCTGATTCGTATCGTCGCCGAGCGCGGCGGCGAAGTCTTAAAAGATGCCAGGGCCCTGTCGTTCGACACGGTCGCCAGCGTGACCACCAGCGCCAAGGATGGCGTCAAGCTCAATCTGCCCTCGCGGGGCGTCGTGGCGATGAGCGACGTCAAGCAAATTCTGTAAACAAGCCGCTACCACTTATACTTTTTCAGGAGAAACACCATGTCGTTTCAACAAGGACTTAGCGGCTTGAATGGCGCAGCCAAATCGCTCGACGTTATCGGCAACAACATCGCCAACGCCAGCACCGTCGGTTTCAAGGGTTCGCAGGCGCAGTTTGCGGACATGTACGCCAATTCGCTCAACGGCGCCGGCGGCAACCAGGCCGGGATCGGGGTGAAAGTCTCGCAGATCGCCCAGCAGTTCACCCAAGGCAATATCGAAAGCTCGAACAACCCGCTCGACATCGCCATCAACGGCGCCGGCTTCTTCCGCACCGATGTCAACGGCGACGTGCAATATTCACGCAATGGCCAGTTCTCGCTCGACAAGAACGGTTTCGTGATCAACGCCCAGGGCGCCAAGCTGACCGGCTACGGCGTCAGCGAGACCGGCAACATCCTCACTGGCTCGGCGATACCGCTGAAGATCGACAACAAGGACATGGATCCGCTCGAAACGAGCCGGGTCGATCTCAAGCTCAACCTCGATTCGCGCAGCCCGCTGCCGACCAAGGTGCCGTTCAGCGCGACCGATCCGGAAACCTACAACAAGCAGACCTCGATCGACGTGTTCGACAGCCTCGGCAATTCGCACGTGATGTCGACCTACTACGTCAAGACCGGTCCCGGCGCGTGGGACGTGTACGTCGGTTCGGACGGGGTGGAAATGACCAACCAGGCGGTGGCCGCCGCGGCCCAGACCGACACCGCCGCCGGCACCGCGCGCACCGCCTTCCAGACCGCCGCCGCCGCCGTGCCGCCGGGTGACCTGGTCGCCGCCGCCGCCGCCTACGCCACCGCCGCCGGCGCCGCCGTGGCCGCCGCCGCCGGCACCGCCGGCGCCACCGCCGCCCAGCAGACCGCCATTACCACCGCCGCCGCCAGCGCCGGCGGCACGCCCGGCATCACGCCGGGCGAGATCGACAAGCTGATCGCCGCCGCCGTCAAGGTGCCGGCGGTGCGCGCCGGCCACCTCAATTTCGACACCAACGGCATACTGAACGCCGCCGCGATGGCGCCGCAGACCTTGCCGCTGCAAATCGAATTGCCGGTGTTTCCGCTGACCGGCGCCAAGCCGACCATCGAATTCGACCTGCATTTTGCCGGTACGACCCAGTATGGCGACGCCACGGAAGAAAAGAAATCGAGCCAGGACGGCTATACGGCGGGCAATTTGCAGCGTTTTTCGGCCGGTCCCGACGGCACCATCCTGGGACAGTACAGCAATGGTGAATCGCGTCCGCTGGGGCAGGTGGTGCTGGCCAATTTTGCCAATCCGAACGGGCTGCAACCGCTGGGGAACAATGCGTGGGCACAGACGCCGACCTCGGGCAACCCGCTGATCGGCACGCCCAATTCTGGCAGTTTCGGCAATTTGCAGGCCTCGGCGGTGGAAAGTTCGAACGTGGACCTGACGGCGGAACTGGTCAATATGATCACGGCGCAGCGGGTGTACCAGGCCAATGCGCAGACCATCAAGACGCAGGATTCGGTGTTGCAGACCCTGGTCAACCTGCGTTAATCCGCGTCGTTGCAAAAAAGCCGTTTCTGCCCGATGCAGAAACGGCGGCGGGGGTGGACGCACTAAAGGAAAATCATGGATAGACTCATCTACACAGCCGGCAGCGGCGCCAAGCACATCCTGGAGCAGCAGGCGACCACCTCGCACAACCTGGCCAATGTCACCACCACCGGTTTCCGGGCCCAGATCGACGCTTTCCGCGCGGTGCCGATCGTCGGCGAGAACCTGCCGCTGGCCACCCGCGCTTTCGTGGTCAATACCACGGCCAGCACCGATTTTTCGTCCGGCCCCCTGCAACTGACCGGGCGCGACCTCGACGTGGCCCTCAAGGGCAAGGGTTTCCTGGCCGTGCAGATGCCCGACGGCAGCGAAGCCTACACCCGCAACGGCGCCCTGCAAATGAATGAAAACGGTTTGCTCACCAATACCGCCGGCTTCGCCATCCAGGGCGACGGCGGTTCCATCACCGTGCCGCCCGAAGTGTCGGTGTCGATCGGCGGCGACGGCACCATCTCGACCATCGCCACCACCACCAAACCGGGCGCGCCGACCATTCTCGGGCGCCTGAAACTGGTCAACCCGCCCGAGCAGGACCTGGTGCGCGGCGACGATGGCTTGTTCCGCCTGAAAAGCGGCGTGGCGGCCGAGCCCGACCCGCAAGTGGTGGTCGCCGGCGGGGCGCTGGAAGGCTCCAACGTCAGTCCGGTGGACGCCATGGTGACCATGATTTCGCTGGCCCGTTCCTTCGAGCTGCAAATGAACCTGCTGAAGAATGCCGAGAACAACGCGGCGAAAGCCACCCAGATCCTCGCTTTGGGTTAACACCGCGGGGCGCATAATCTCTTCATTGATCGGTGCGTGGCGATGTTCGCCGGCCGCCGTTACTGGAGAAGACCATGATTCGTTCCCTTTTTATCGCCAAGACCGGCCTCGAAGCGCAGCAGACCAACCTGGACGTCATCACCAATAACCTGGCCAACGTCAGCACCAACGGCTTCAAACGCAGCCGCGCCGTGTTTGAAGACTTGCTGTACCAGAATGTCCGCCAGCCAGGCGGCCAATCCTCGCAACAAACCCAACTGCCTTCGGGCCAGCAGATCGGCACCGGCGTGCGCGTGGTCTCGACCGAACGCATCCATACCCAGGGCAATCCCCAGCAAACCGGCAACTCGAAAGACGTGATGGTCAACGGCGCCGGCTTTTTCTCGGTGCTCATGCCCGACGGTACCGCCGCCTACACCCGCGACGGCTCGTTCCAGTCCGATTCGAACGGCCAGCTGGTCACCTCGTCCGGCTTCGTGGTCCAGCCGGCCATCACCGTGCCGGCCAATGCCTTGTCGCTGACCGTGGGGCGCGACGGCACCGTCTCGGTGACCCTGCCGGGCACCGGGGCGCCCTCCCAGATCGGCAGCCTGCAACTGACCACCTTCGTGAACCCGGCCGGGCTGGAGTCGAAAGGCGAAAACCTGTACGTGGAAACCGGCGCCTCGGGCGCGGCCAACACCAACACGCCGGGCACCAACGGTTCGGGCGTGCTGCTGCAAGGCTATGTGGAAACCTCGAACGTGAACGTGGTCGAGGAAATGGTGAACATGATCCAGACCCAGCGCGCCTACGAAATCAACAGCAAGGCGATCACCACGTCCGACCAGATGCTGCAAAAGCTGTCGCAGCTGTAAGCCCGGGAGCTCGCTCATGAAAACTTTCCTCATCGTTTCCCTGCTGGCGCTCTCCGGCTGCGCCGCCACCCCGAGCTCGATCGTGCAGCGGCCGACCAGCGCCCGTCCGCTCATGGCCGAGCAGAGCGCGCCCGCCAACGGCGCCATCTACCAGAGTTCGCAGTACCGTCCGCTGTTCGAAGACCGGCGCGCGCGCCACATCGGCGACATGCTGACCATTAACATCACCGAGCGCACCGCGGCCGTGAAAGCCGGCGCCAGTTCGGGCAACAAGTCCGGCTCGGCCAGCTTCGCCGCACCGGGCGTGATCAAGGGCGTGTTCGGGGCCGCCGTCGGGGTCGAGGGCGCCAACAAGTTTTCCGATTCGGATAACCAGAGCGCGAGCAATACCTTTACCGGCACCATCGGCGTGACGGTGACCGAAGTGCTGGCCAACGGTAACCTGATCGTGGCCGGCGAGAAGCAGGTGGCGATGAACAAGGGCGTCGAGTTCATCCGCTTCTCGGGCATGGTCAGCCCGGACAATATCGGCGCAGGCAATACGGTCTCGTCGACCCAGGTGGCCGATGCGCGGGTCGAGTACCGCACCAACAGCCAGATCGACCGCGCCGAAATGACGGCGATGGTGTCCCGTTTCTTCCAGTCCCTGCTGCCATTCTGATCGGAATTTCCATGCGTGCATTCCTGAACACCGCCGCCCTTGCCTTGTCGCTGACCCTGCTGCCGCAGGCGGTCCAGGCCGAGCGCCTGAAGGACCTGACCACGATTGCCGGCGTGCGCCAGAATCAGCTGAGCGGCTACGGCATCGTGGTCGGCCTCGATGGCAGCGGCGACCAGACCACCCAGACCCCGTTCACGGTGCAGTCGATCGTCTCGATGCTGCAGGCAAAAGGCGTGAACATGCCGCCCGGTACCAGCTTGCAGCTCAAGAACGTGGCCGCGGTGATGGTCACGGCCTCGCTGCCGGCCTTTGCCCAGCCGGGCCAGACCATCGATATCACGGTCTCGTCCATCGGTAATGCCAAGAGCTTGCGCGGCGGCACCCTGATCATGACGCCGCTGCAGGGCGCCGATAACCAGGTGTACGCCATGGCCCAGGGCAATGTGCTGGTCGGCGGCGTCGGCGCGCAGGCGGGCGGCGCGCAGGTGCAGGTCAATCACCTGGCAGTGGGCAAGATTTCGGCCGGCGCCACGGTGGAGCGCGCCGTCGCCTCGAACCTGGGCGAGAACAACCAGATCCGCCTGGAACTCAATACCACCGACTTTTCCACCGTGGCGCGGGTGGTCGAAGCGATCAACAACCATTTTGGCCCGGACATCGCCACCGCGCTGGACGGGCGCGTGATCCGCGTGCGTTCGCCCTCCTCGAGCGACCAGCGGGTGGCCTTCATCGGCGTGCTGGAAGGCCTGGAAGTCAATCCGTCCAGGCTGGCCGCCAAGGTCATCATGAATGCGCGCACCGGCTCGGTGGTGATGAACCAGACCGTCACCCTGGACACCTGCGCCATTTCGCACGGCAACCTGTCGGTGACGATCAGTTCCGACCCGCAGGTCAGCCAGCCGGGGCCGTTCTCGGGCGGCCAGACCGTGGTCACCCAGAACACCCAGGTCGAAGTGAAGAAAGACCCGGGCAAGGTGGTCCTGGTCAAGGGCGGCGCGTCGCTGGCCGAAGTGGTCAAGGCGATGAATGCGATTGGCGCCTCGCCGCAAGACTTGCTCTCGATCCTGCAGGCGCTGAAAGCGGCCGGATCGCTGCGCGCCGAACTCGAAATCATTTGAGGATGCCATCATGATCGGCCCATCGAACGACCTGAGCAGCAAATTCGCCCTCGACACCAATGCCTTGGGCGGGCTCAAGCAGTCGGCCAAGGCCGGCTCGCCGGAAGCGCTGAAAACCGCGTCGACCCAGTTCGAGGCCATGTTCATCAACATGATGATGAAAAGCATGCGCGACGCCACGCCGCAGGGCGAAGGCATGCTCGACAGCCAGCAAACCAAGACCTTCACCACCATGCTCGACCAGCAGATGAGCCAGAACCTGGCCAAGCGCGGGGTCGGCCTGGCCGACGTGCTGATCCGCCAGTTGAGCACCACGGCCGCGAATGCGCAGGCGCTGGCCATCAATGGCGACCCGATCGCCCAGCCGGCCCAGCCGTTTACCATTGCCAACGACCAGCCCGCCAAGCGGATCGCCATGCCGCCCGGGCGCGATGCCGGCGAAATGATCACCTCGCCACGGGCGCTGCTCACGCTCACCAGCGGCAGCGGCGCCGCCCCGGCCACCTCCGGCGTGAGCGCGAGCGGGCGGGTGCAGTCGCCGCATGTGCGCGCGTTCCAGGAAAAGCTGGGCGTACACGCCGACGAAGCGGCGCGCGCGACCGGGATTCCGGCCAAGTTCATGCTCGGCCAGGCCGCGCTCGAGTCGGGCTGGGGCCGGCGCGAGATCCGCAATGCCGACGGCGGCACCAGCCACAACCTGTTCGGCATCAAGGCCGGCCCTGGCTGGACTGGCAAGGTTGCCACGGCGGTCACAACCGAGTATGTCGACGGCAAGCCGCAGACCAAGGTCGAAAAATTCCGCGCCTATGATTCGTATGCCGACAGCTTCAAGGATTACGCGAAACTGATCACCAACAACCCGCGCTATGAAAAAGTGCTGGCCAACGCCCAGGATGCGGCCGGTTTCGCCCAGGGCTTGCAGAAAGCCGGCTACGCCACCGATCCGCTGTACGCGGCCAAGCTGACCAAGATTATCCAGCGCAACCTGGCCTAAGTAAGTGCGCATAAATTCTTGTGATTTCCAGCTTCCATAAGCGGCGCCTTGCTGTGTTGCCCACCGCTAGCAGTGCTCGCACTGCGTCGCGGCGTGCGCCTTGCAAGGCATCCGCTTCTGTTCGCTATAAATCACAATAATTTCTGCACACTTACTTGGGCGGGCGCGTGGCTCAAGTTTTCTGACAACTTGCCGTAGATATAGATATTCAAGGAAAGAAACCACATCATGTCTGGAAATCTCCTCAACATCGGCAAGACCGGCCTGTTCGCCGCCCAAGTGGGCCTGTCCACGACCGGCCACAACATCGCCAACGCCAACGTGGCCGGTTACAGCCGCCAGACGATCATCCAGTCGAGCGGTATTGCGCAGAATTACGGCTACGGTTTTGTGGGCAGCGGCACCGAAGTGGAGCAGATCAAGCGCTATTCGGACAGTTTCCTGAACGGCCAGGTGCGTTCCGCCCAGACCCAGGTCAGCTCGCTCGACGCCTTTTACTCCCAGATCAGCCAGGTCGACAACTTGCTGTCGGACAGCACGTCCGGGCTATCGCCCGCCTTGCAGGATTTTTTCAAGGGCGTGCAGGACATGGCCTCGAACCCGTCCTCGGCCGCCTCGCGCCAGGCGGTGCTGTCGAATGGCGAGTCGCTGGTGGCGCGTTTCCAGGGCATCGATGACCGCCTGAGCGAGATCCGCCAGGGCGTGAACAGCGAAATCACGGCCAAGGTGGGGGTGATTAATTCCTACGCCCAGCAAATCGGCCAGCTCAATGACAAGATTGCCCAGTTGACCACCGGCTCCGGCGCCGAACCGAACGACCTGATGGATGCGCGCGACCAACTCATTGCCGACCTGAACAAGGAAGTCAAAACCACGGTTACGCGCGGCAACAATAACAGCCTGACGGTGGCGATCGGCAGCGGCCAGCCGCTGGTGGTGGGCAACAAGGCCTTCGAACTGGCGGCCACCACCTCGCCGACCGACCTGAGCCGGGTGCAGGTTGGCCTGGTGACTGCAGGCAAGGTGACCGTGCTGCCCGACAGCACCTTCAGCGGCGGCGAACTGGGCGGCCTGATGGAATTTCGTTCCGGCACCCTGGACCGTACCCAGAATTCGCTCGGGCGCGTGGCGATCAGCCTGGCAGAGACCTTCAACGCCCAGCACCGCCTCGGCATCGATGCGGCCGGCAATCCGGGCGGCGATTTCTTCACGGTCGGCGCGCCCGTGGTCGGACGCAACATCAATAATGCGGTCGGCAGCACCACCGACGTCAAGGCGGCCATTGTCGACCCGGCCGCGCTGACCCAGAGCGACTACAGCGTCAGCTACGACGGCAGCAATTACACGGTGACGCGCCTGTCGGACAAGAAACCGTTCCCGATCACCCCGTTTCCGCAGACCGGCCCGCAGACCATCGATGGCGTAGCGTTCACCGTCACCGGCAGCGCGAGCGCCGGCGACAGCTTTTTGGTGCGCCCGACCATCAACGGCGCCTCCGATTTTTCGATGAAGGTCAACGAGCGCAACTCGATCGCGGCGGCGGCGCCGATCAGCACCAGTATGCCGCTCAGTAACAAGGGCACGGTGACCATCAGCGAAGGCAATGTCGACGCCTCGTACCTGACGCCGGGCAATGCCTTGACGGCGCCGGTCAACCTGACCGTGGGCGGTACGCCGGCCGGCCTGTCCGGTTTCCCGGCGGGCCAGGCGGTGACCGTCACCACCAACGGCGTGCCGACCACGTATCCGGCCGGCACCCCCTCGATTCCCTTCACCGCCGGCGCCAACTACAACTTCGGCGGCGTGAACCTGAAATTTGCCGGTACGCCAGTCGCGGGCGACACCTTCACGGTCGCGCCGAACAACAACGGCACGGCCGACAACCGCAATGCTCGTCTCCTGGGCAACCTGCAGACCAAGCCGATTCTCGATGGCGGGAAGGCGACCTACCAGTCGGCCTACGCCGAGCTGGTCAGCTTTGTCGGCAACAAGACGCGCGAAACGCAGGTCAACAGCCAGGCCGGCGACACCCTGCTCAAGCAGGTGACGGCGGCGCAGCAGGATGTCTCTGGCGTGAACCTGGATGAAGAAGCGACCAACCTGCTCAAGTACCAGCAAGCCTACCAGGCGGCCGGTAAAGTGATGCAGATGGCCAGCACGCTGTTCGACACGATCCTGTCGATCGGTCGTTAATTTACATTAGTCGGTTCGATAAGTCGGGGAAACCAGCATGCGCATCAGCACCAACACCATCTACGCCAACGGCACCGGCCAGCTCGGCAGCTTGCAGAGCCAGTTGGCCAAGACCCAGATGCAGCTGTCGACCAACCGCCGCCTCGTGACGGCCGCCGACGACCCGGTGGCGGCCGCGCGCGCGCTGGAACTGGCGCAATCGCAATCGGTCAACGAGCAGTTCAAGGTCAACCGCATGAACGCCAACAGCTCGCTGGGGCAGGTCGAAGGCGCGCTGACCAGTGCCACCACCCTGATGCAGGAAATCCAGCGCTTGTCGGTGTATGCCGGCAATGGCTCGCTGACCCCGCCCGACCGCGAAGCGATCGCGATCGACCTCGAATCGCGCATGCAGGACTTGCTGGCGGTGGCCAATACCGAGGACGGCGTGGGCGGCTATCTGTTCGCCGGGCATCGCGCCGATACCCAGCCGTTCACCCAGACCGCCGGCGGCGCCCAGTACAACGGTGACCAGGGCCAGCGCATGTTGCAGGTGGGCTCCTCGCGCACGATGCCGGTCAGCGAGACCGGGAACGCCATTTTTGAACGGAACATGACCGGTAACGGCGACTTCCAGACCCGCGCCGCGCCTGGCAACACCGGTTCGGGCCTGATTTCGCCGGGCACGGTGACCGACAAGTCGGCGCTGACCGGCCACAATTACAGCGTGACGTTCGCGGTGAGCGCGACCACGCCGCCGGTGACGACCTACATGGTGACGGACACCACCACCAGCGAATCGATTCCGCGCCCACCGGCGGTGGCCACGCCGCAGCCGTACAAGACCGGGCAGCAGATCGCCTTCGACGGCATGGCGATGGACGTCAAGGGCGAGCCGGGCAACGGCGACAGCTTCACCACCGAACCGAGCGTGAACCAGTCGGTGTTCAAGACGGTGACCGACCTGGTGGCGGCGTTGCGCCAGCCGGTCATCGGGGCCGGCGGCAAGGCCCAGCTGGCCAACAGCCTGAGCGTGGCCAATTCTAACCTCACGTCCTCGCTCGACAACATCCTGTCGGTGCGCGCCTCGTTCGGCTCGCGCATGCAGGAACTCGATTATCTGGACAGCGCCGGGTCGGATCGCGACATCCAGTACCAGACCGCGATATCGAACCTGGTGGACCTGGACATGGTCAAGGCGCTGTCGCAGTTCGCGCAGCAGCAGACCACGCTGGAGGCGGCGCAGAAGTCGTTCAAGGCCTTGTCGGGATTGTCGCTGTTTAATTACATCGGGTAAGGGCAGGGGAGACGGGCCGGTGCGCCCGGCGCCCGTCAGGCATGACTGTTTTCCTCGCCAGCGCTTTACTCAATAGCCACGTCGATTGTTTTCTCCAGCAGGGCTCTTAATTCTTCCACATATTCCGATCCCCACTGCTGCGACATCCCGGCATCAAAATTGGCGATGGTGTAAGAATCCGACTTGTCAAAATGAGAAAAGACAGATCGGAAAATGCAAGAAATTATCCAAACCAGTAGCTTATAGTTTTCCTTCGGTGCTGCTCGCTTTTCGAGTACAAGATCCATGTCCTCGCATAGCGATAGAGCCAATTGCAAAACGATTTTTCCGAACTGGCCGACATCAGGAGAGCACGATTTTTCATCGCTTTTTCGTGATATCGGAGGAAATCTGATCGGTTACGGCGGCGGAATCATGGCTAATCTCATTTTTAAGGCGTGGGGATGCCGTACCTGAAACATTCGGAGCGGAATCGAGAGAAAGTTGAGCGGTATGGTCATCGTCGAAGTCGCATCAACTGGTCGG